>NZ_JBSGJD010000275.1:0-12214 GCF_053605405.1 Amycolatopsis sp. NPDC003861 | reverse complement strand
GTCCGGAGCTTCCCCCACCCCCAACGCCACATTGGGGCGCATGAGCGCGGGAGGGCCGGCTAGTGGGCGTCGCGCTCGCCGTCGCGCCGGTCGTGCTCGTGACGCTGCTGATCGGCGTCCGCGGGGTCGCCGCCATGCGCACGACGTCGGACTTCCTCGTCGCCTCGCGCCGGATCTCGCCGCTGGTGAACTCGGCCGCCGTCTCCGGCGAGTACCTCTCGGCCGCCTCCTTCCTCGGCGTCGCCGGGCTCGTCGTCAAGGACGGCATCGGGGCGCTGTGGTACCCGGTCGGCTTCACCGCCGGCTACATCGCGATGCTCGTCCTCGTCGCCGCGCCGATGCGGCGGTCGGGCGCGCTCACCGTCCCCGACTTCGCCGAAGCCCGGCTCAACTCCCCCGCGCTGCGCCGCCTGACCGCCGTCGTCGTGCTGGTGATCGGCACGATCTACGTCGTCCCGCAGTTCCGCACGGCCGGTCTGGTGCTCGCCGCGGTCGGCGGCACGCAGTACTGGGTCGGCGTGGTGCTGGCCGGCGCCGCGGTCAGCGTCACCCTCGCGCTGGGCGGGATGCGCGCGGCGACGTACGTGCAGGCGTTCCAGTTCGTGCTGAAGCTGCTGCTGTTCCTCATCCCGGCGATCTGGCTGACGCTGCAGGCCGGCGCGGTCAACCGGACCGACGCGCTCAACCCCGTCGAGTTCACCCACTTCGCCCGCGAGACGCCGGTGCGGTTCGAGGTCGACGTCACCATGGAGATCCGCGAGCCGACCCCGGTGCGGCGCAACGGCGTCGTGGAAGTCCTGCCGCCGGGCGAATTCACCGCGCACAGCCAGGACGAAGTCGTGTTCGGTACGGGCGCGGCCGTCCCCGCGGTCCGCGGCGGCGCGGCACTGGGCGGGCCCGACTGGCGGCGCCCCCTGCTCGACCTGGGCGATCAGGGCTACCCGCTGCTGGGCACCTGGGCCGTGCTCATCGCGACCATGCTGGGCACGATGGGCCTGCCGCACGTCCTGATGCGCTTCCACACCAGCCCGGACGGCCGCGCCGCGCGCCGCACCGCGGCAATCACGGTCGCGCTGCTGGGCGTCTTCTACCTCTTCCCCGGCGTCTACGGCGTGCTCGGCCGGGTCCTCGTCCCCGGGCTGTACCTCTCGGGCGCGACCGACACCGTGGTCGTCGCCCTGCCGTCCCAAGTGGACAGTGGCTGGGCGGGCGGGCTGTTCACGGCCCTGCTGACCGCGGGTGCGTTCGCCGCGTTCCTGGCGACGTCGCTGGGCTTGCTGCTGGTGATGTCCGGCGCGCTCGCGCACGACCTCGTCCCCGGCGGGCTGCGGCGGCTGCGGATCGCGGTGTTCGGCGTCGCCGGGATCATGGTGCTGCTGGCGCTGCGCTCGGCCGAGCTCGACGCCGGCGTCCTGGTCACCTGGGGCTTCACGGTGGCCGCGTCGACGTTCTGCCCGCTGCTGGTCCTCGGCATCTGGTGGCCGCGGCTGACGGCGACCGGTGGCATCGCGGGCGTGTTGACCGGGCTGGTGGCCTCGACCGCCTCGATCCTGTTCGCCCTCGCCGGGCCGCCGCTGCACGGCTGGGTGGCGATCCTGGTGCAGCAACCGGCACCATGGTCGGTACCGTTGGCGTTCGGCGTAATGGCGCTGGTCTCCCTGCGGGGCAGGCCCCCCGCCTGGTCGACGGCAGCCATGCTGCGCCTCCACCTCGACGAACCCCGTTCGACGGGACCTCGCGACCGTTCGTCAACCGTTCGTCGTCTGACCCGGCTGTTGAACCGCTGAATCTTCACGCGAGACTCACGCGTCCCTACGGTGTCGCACGTCACTTTCCGCAGCGTCGCAGGGAGCAGCGATGAGCACGACGGACACCGGCGGGCCCCCGGAGACATCCGAAACCATCTGGGAGCGGGCACACGAGAGCACCGAGTTCCGGGAGCTGCGCAGCCGCCTGCGCCGGTTCGTCTTCCCGATGACGGCGGTGTTCCTCCTCTGGTACCTGCTGTACGTGCTCCTCGCGGACTACGCGCACGGCTTCATGAGCACCAAGGTGGTCGGCAACATCAACGTCGGCCTGATCTTCGGCCTGCTCCAGTTCGTCTCGACGTTCGTGATCACCGGCCTCTACGTCCGGTACGCGAACCGGAAGCTGGACCCGGTCGCCGAGAAGATCCGTGAGGACATCGAGAAGGAGCAGGCATGACCGCGACACTTGCCGCGAGCGTCGAGGGCAGCAACCCGCTCCTCAACATCGGCATCTTCGCCCTCTTCGTGATCATCACCCTGGTGATCGTGTTCCGGGCCAGCCGCAACACCAAGACGGCGTCGGACTACTACGCCGCCGGCCGCGCGTTCACCGGCCCGCAGAACGGCATCGCGATCTCGGGTGACTACCTGTCGGCCGCGTCGTTCCTCGGCATCGCCGGCGCGATCGCGATCAACGGCTACGACGGCTTCCTCTACTCGATCGGCTTCCTGGTGGCGTGGCTCGTCGCGCTGCTGCTGGTCGCGGAACTGCTGCGCAACACCGGCAAGTTCACCATGGGCGACGTCCTCGCCTTCCGGATGAAGCAGCGCCCGGTGCGGGCCGCGGCCGCGACGTCGACGCTGGCCGTGTCGTTCTTCTACCTGCTGGCGCAGATGGCGGGCGCCGGCGGCCTCGTGGCCCTGCTGCTCGGCGTCGAAGGCGGCGGCGCGCAAGCGCTGGTGATCGCCGTGGTCGGCATCATCATGATCGCCTACGTGCTGATCGGCGGCATGAAGGGCACCACCTGGGTGCAGATCATCAAGGCCGCACTGCTCATCGTCGGCGCGCTCGTGATCACCCTCTGGGTGCTCGGCAAGTACAACTTCAACTTCTCCACCCTGCTGCAGGCCGCCGTCGACAAGGCGGGCAAGGCCGGAGAGACGCTGCTCGGGCCGGGCAAGCAGTACGGCGCCACCGGCACGTCGAAGCTGGACTTCTTCTCCCTCGGCATCGCGCTGGTGCTGGGCACGGCGGGCCTGCCGCACGTGCTGATGCGCTTCTACACGGTGCCCACGGCCCGCGACGCGCGGCGCTCGGTGGTCTGGGCGATCGTGCTCATCGGCGTGTTCTACCTGTTCACGCTGGTGCTCGGCTACGGCGCCGGCGCGCTGGTCGGGCCGGACACGATCAAGAAGGCACCGGGCGGGGTCAACTCCGCCGCGCCACTGCTCGCGCTGGAACTGGGCGGGCCGGTGCTGCTGGGCCTGATCTCCGCGATCGCCTTCGCGACGATCCTCGCGGTGGTCGCCGGCCTGACGATCACGGCGTCGGCGTCCTTCGCCCACGACGTCTACGCGAACGTCGTCAAGCGCGGCAAGACGTCGCCGGACTCGGAGGTCCGGGTCGCCCGGATCACCGCGGTGGTGATCGGTGCCCTCGCCATCGGCGGCGGCATCCTGGCCAACGGGCAGAACGTGGCGTTCCTGGTCGCGCTGGCCTTCGCGGTGGCGGCGTCGGCGAACCTGCCGACGATCCTCTACTCGCTGTTCTGGAAGCGGTTCAACACCCAGGGCGCGCTGTGGTCGATCTACGGTGGCCTGGCGATCACGATCGTGCTGATCGTGTTCTCGCCGGCGGTGTCCGGCAAGAGCACGTCGATGATCAAGACCGCGGACTTCGCCTGGTTCCCGCTGAGCAACCCGGGCATCGTGTCGATCCCGGCCGCGTTCATCCTGGGCTGGCTGGGCACGGTCCTGTCCAAGGAGCACGACGAGAAGAAGTACGCCGAGATGGAGGTCCGCTCCCTCACCGGCGCGGGCGCCGAGAAGGCGGTCGTCCACTAGGTCCGCCGGTTTCACCGACACCGAAGGCCGTCGCGAGGGTGTTCCCGATCCCCTCGCGGCGGCCTTCGGCCATTTCAGTACGGCAGCTCGCCCTGCGCGACCCCGGTCACGGCGGCCTCGAACTGCTTGCGCAGGTACTGCCAGAGCCCGCCGCCCAGCGAAATCCTCGCCACCCCCAGTCCGGCGAGGCTTTCCAGGCCCGGGCTGCCCGGCCACGCGGTCACGTTGACCGCCCCGCCGGTTTCCCGCACGAACTCCGCGATCAGCTCCGGCGTGCGCAGGTGGATCGGGTAGACGCAGTCGGCGCCCGCTTCCAGGTAAGCCTTCGCCCTGGCAACGCCCGCCTCGAGCGCTTCCTTCGGGTCCACGCCGCGGAAGGAGTCGACCCGGGCGTTGATCACCAGGACGTCACCCGCCGCCTCGCGCAGGGCGGCGATCCGGGCCGCCTGCTCGCCGACGGCCCGGACGTCGCCGGTCGCGTGGTCGGTGTCCTCGAAGTTGCAGCCGACGGCCCCGGCGTCGCGCAGCCGGCCGGCCAGTTCGCTGCCGGACAGGCCGTAGCCCGACTCGGCGTCGACGGTGACCGGGATGCCGACCGCCGCGGCGATCCGCGCGGCGGCGGCGAACATCTCGGCGGCGGGCGCCTGCTCGCCGTCGGCGAACCCGAGCACGGCCGCCACGGCGACCGAGCTGGTCGCGATGGCGGGGAACCCGGCGGCCTCGACGAGCTTCGCGGTGTCGGCGTCCCAGACGTTCGGCAGGACCAGGGGCTTGCCGGGGACGTGCAGCGCCTTGAGCGCGGCGGCGGTCACGCGTCCCGCTTCGGCAGCGGCGTGTGGCTGGTGATGGTCATCCGGTTCCAGCTGTTGATGGCGATGATCTCCCACGCCACGGCCTGGTACTGCTCCTCGGTGAACACCTTCGCGGCCTGCTCGTAGACGTCGTCCGGCACGGACTGCGTCGCCGAAAGCTTGGTCATCGCCTCGGTGAGGGCGAGGGCGGCCTGCTCCTGCTCGGTGAACAGGTCGGTCTCGCGCCAGCCGTCGAGCACGAACAGCCGCCGCGGCGACTCGCCCAGCTCGAGCGCGTCGCGGGAGTGCATGTCGAGGCAGTACGCGCAGCCGTTGATCTGCGACGCGCGGGTCTTCACCAGTTCCAGCAGCTTGGGGTCGAGCCCCGCGTTGGCGCCGGCCTTGTTCACCTCGGCCTGCAGGTTGGCCATCGCCTGGTACAGCTCGGGGGCGCCCCCGAGCGCGATTCGCTTGCTCATGCCGTCCACGCTAGTGCGAACTGGTCCACGGGTATGGTCCAGTCACATGACGGAATCGTGGTCCAGTTCCGGGCTCGACGTCCACCTCGGCTGGCAGCCCGCGTCCGGCCGCACCGGGCTCGCGGCGGCGATCCGCGCGGCCATCCGGGACGGCCGGTGGCAGGCGGGCGCGGCGGTGCCCTCGACCCGCGCGCTGGCCCACGACCTCGGCGTCGCCCGCGGCACGGTCACCCGCGTGTACGCCGACCTGGCGGCCGAGGGCTACCTGCGCACGGCCCAGGGCGCGCCGACCCGGGTGGCGACGGCGGGCTCGCTGCCCCAGTCCGCGCCGCGGCAGGCCCCGCGCGACCCGGCCCCGCGCTGGGACCTGCGGCCGGGCCGTCCGGACCTGACGGCGTTCCCGCGCCAAGCGTGGCTCACCGCGACCCGGCGGGCCCTGCTGCGGACACCGGCGTCGGCGTTCGGCTACGAGTCGGAGCTGGGCGCGCCGGAGCTGCGCGACACGCTGGCCGGCTACCTGGCCCGGGCCCGCGGGGTGGTCGCCGACCCGGCGCGGATCGTGGTGTGCCACGGGTTTTCGCACGCCATCGCGGTGGTGTCCCGGGCCTTGTTTTCGTTGGGTACGGGCGAAATGGCGTTCGAGGACCCTTCGCTGGGGCTGTACCGGTCGATCGCGGCGGCACAGGGTCCGCGGATCGTCGGCGTGGACGTCGACGGCCACGGCCTCGACGTGTCCGCATTGGACAGTCCGGCGGTGGTCGTGACCCCGGCGCACCAGTACCCCACGGGCGTCACCCTGGCCCCACCGCGCCGGGCGGCGCTGGCCCGCTGGGCGAGCGAGTCGGGCGCGTTCGTGCTGGAGGACGACTACGACGGCGAGTTCCGCTTCGACCGCCAGCAGGTCGGGGCGTTGCAGGCACTGGCGCCGGAGCGGGTGGTGTACGCGGGAACGGCCAGCAAGACGCTCGCCCCGGCGCTGCGGCTGGCGTGGCTGGTGCTGCCGCGCTCGCTGGTGGAGCCGGTCCGCGCGGCGATGGCCGACAGCGGCTCACGCCCGGCGTTGCTGAACCAGCTGGCCCTGGCCGAACTGATCGACTCGGGCGCCTACGACCGGCACGTCCGCCGCAGCCGCGCGGAGTACCGCTCGCGCCGCACCCGCCTCCTGGCCGCACTACCGGACTCCGTGCGCCCGCACGGCATCGCGGCGGGCCTGCACCTGCTCCTCATGCTGCCCCCGGACGGCCCCTCCGAGGCCACCGCCCTGGCGGCCTGCCGCCGCCGTTCGATCGGCATCGAGGGCCTCTCCAGCCACTGGATGACCCCCGGCCGCCCCGGCGGCCTCATCGTCGGCTACGCCGCAACCCCGGCCCACGCCTTCAAGGGAGCAACCCAAAACCTCGTAGAAGCCCTAGCCGAAGCAACCCCCTAACCCAAATCCGCCCCCAATCACACGAGTTCCGTCCCCGATCCCGCCAACCCCGTCCCCAATCACGAGTGATGCCCCTCCAATCACACGTGATGCCCCCTCGATCACGCATGAAGCCCGCCCAATCACGCGAAATACCCCGCCAAGCACCCGCGATGCCCGCGGGCCACCCCACCGGAGCGGCCCGCGACCACCGTCAGAACCAGCAGTCCGGCCGGACCCGCAGCAGTTCCGTCCGCAGCACCGGCGTCCCGTCGACCGGCGCCGGGTCCTCCGCGGTCGGCTGGATCCCGCCGGCCGCGACCTTGTCCAGCGTCCGCAGCCCGTCCGCACCGACCGTGCCGAACACCGTGTAGTTCGGCCGCAGCGCGGAATCGCCGTACACGACGAAGAACTGCGAACCGTTCGTGTCCGGCCCCGCGTTGGCCATGGCCAGGAGGCCACGCGCGTAGACACGCCGGGCGCCGGTCGGGTCGGTCGGTGCCGGCGGCAGGTCCACCGGCAGCTCGTCCTTGTACTTGTAGCCCGGCCCGCCCTCACCGGTCGCCGTCGGGTCGCCGCACTGCAGCACCTTCAGCGTCGGGTACGCGGTCAGCCGGTGGCACACCGTGTGGTCGTAGAACCGGTGCCGCGCCAGGTGCAGGAAGCTCTGCACGGTGCACGGCGCCTTCGCGCGGTCCAGCCGCAGCGGCAGCGCGCCCTGGCTGGTCGGGATGGCGACGTCGACCTTGCCGTGGCTCGGCGTGTGCCGCGGGTCGGGCGGCAGCGGCACCGGCCGCGCGGGCGGTTCGTCCGGCGTTTCGGTGTACTGGCAAGGCCCGTGGGTCGTCTTCGGCGGCGGAGCGTCGGCCGCCGTGGCCACGCTTTGACCGGCCACGAACAACGCGCCCGCCGCCAGCGCGGTCAGAAGTGTCTTCTTCATGCTGCACGCCCTCCCAGTGATCGCCCGGTTCCGGAGCGTCCCGCAGTCTAGGGGGCGGCACCGACAGCCAGAACCGGCGAAAGTCGCCCTCGTCAGCCCATCGGGTGAACCTCGGCGCCCGCACCCCGGAAATTGTCGGACCCCCGGCGCACGATGGTCGGCACGCGGCAAACTCGCCGCCCACGAGGGGAGCACACCATGGAAGTTCGGCGAAGACCCGTTGCGGTGGCACGGTTCCTGCTGAGTCGGCTCGCGTCCGCGCTAGCCGCGAAGGTCCGCGATCAGCTCGTCGGCGGCGGCGAACGGGTCGAGTTCCCGCGCCACGACCCGCTCGGCGACACCGGCGAGCCGTCCCCCGCCACGCAGGTCCACGAGCTCGGCCCGCAACCGCCGGATGGCGATGGCCTCGACCTCGTCGCGCGCCCGGGCCACCCGGCGCCGGGCCAGCTCGTCGTGCTCGGCGAGCCAGTCGTGGTGCGCGGCCAGCGCCCGGACGACCTCGTCGACGCCCTCGCCCTTGGCCGCGACGGTCCGCACGATCGGCTGGCGCCAGCTCGGGCCCCGGATTTCCCGTCGGGCCAGGGAGATCATCTGCTTGAGGTCGTGCACGGTGGCGTCGGCGCCCTCGCGGTCCGCCTTGTTCACGACGAAGACGTCGGCGATCTCCAGCACCCCGGCCTTCGCGGCCTGGATGCCGTCGCCCATGCCCGGCGCGAGCAGCACCACCGTGGTGTCGGCGAGTTTCACGACGTCCACTTCGGACTGCCCGACGCCGACGGTCTCGATCAGCACGACGTCGAAACCGGCCGCGTCCAGCACGCGCACCGCCTGCGGCGTCGCCCACGAGAGCCCGCCGAGGTGCCCGCGGGTGGCCATCGAGCGGATGAACACGCCGGGGTCGGTGGCGTGTTCGGTCATCCGGATCCGGTCGCCGAGCAGCGCCCCTCCCGAAAACGGCGAGGACGGGTCGATGGCGAGCACCCCGACCCGCTTGCCCTCCGCGCGCAACGCGGTGAGCAGGGCCGAGGTCGATGTCGACTTGCCGACACCGGGCGGCCCGGTGAGCCCGACGACCCGGGCTCGCCCGGTGTACGGGGTGAGTGCCCGGGCGATCTCCGCGACACGCGGGTGGGCGTCCTCGACGAGCGACAGCAGCCGCGCGACGGCCCGGGGTTGCCCGTCCCGCGCGCGGCCGACGAGGTCGTCGAGGTCGAGTGGTCCGGCCACTTACGCCGACGGCACCCGCAGCAGGAGGGCGTCGCCCTGGCCGCCGCCACCGCACAGCGCGGCCGCGCCGAGCCCGCCACCGCGGCGGCGCAGCTCGTGGATCAGGTGCACGGCGAGCCGGGCACCGGAGGCGCCGATCGGGTGGCCGAGCGCGATGGCCCCGCCGTTGACGTTGACCTTCTCCGGGTCGAGGCCGAGCTTCTCGGTGGAGACGAGCCCGACAGCGGCGAAGGCCTCGTTGATCTCGACGAGGTCGAGGGCGTCGGCGGTCAGGTTCGCCTTCGCCAGCGCGGCGAGGATCGCGTTCGACGGCTGCTCGTGCAGGCTCGCGTCGGGCCCGGCGACGACACCGTGCGCGCCGATCTCGGCGAGCGGCGTGATGCCGAGCTCCTCGGCCTTCGCCTTGCTGGCGACGATGACCGCGGCGGCGCCGTCGGAGATCTGCGAGGCCGAGCCCGCGGTGATGGTGCCGTCGGAGGCGAAGGCCGGGCGCAGCTTGGCGAGGCCTTCGGCGGTGGTGTCGGCGCGGACGCCCTCGTCGGTGTCGAACACGACCGGGTCGCCCTTGCGCTGCGGGATGGAGACCGGCGCGATCTCGTCGGCGAAGTAGCCGTTCTCGATCGCCTCGGCGGCGCGCTGGTGGGAGCGGGCGGAGAACGCGTCCTGCTGCTCGCGCGTGACGCCGTAGCGGGAGTTGTACTTCTCCGTCGAGGAGCCCATGGCGACCTGGTCGAAGGCGCAGAAGAGACCGTCGTAGGCCATGTGGTCGACGAGCGTGGTGTCGCCGTACTTGAAGCCGGAGCGGGACTTGGGCAGCAGGTGCGGCGCCTGGGTCATCGACTCCTGGCCGCCGGCGACGACGAGGTCGAACTCGCCGGCGCGGATGAGCTGGTCGGCGAGCGCGATGGCGTCGAGGCCGGAGAGGCAGACCTTGTTGATGGTCAGCGCGGGCACGCTCATCGGGATGCCCGCGGCGACGGCGGCCTGCCGCGCCGGGATCTGGCCGGCGCCGGCGGTCAGCACCTGACCCATGATCGTGTACTGCACCGCGTCCGGGGAGACGCCGGCGCGTTCGAGGGCCGCCTTGATCGCGACCCCGCCCAGCTGGGCGCCCGTGAAGTCCTTGAGGGAGCCCAGCAGGCGCCCGATCGGCGTACGGGCGGCACCCAGGATCACGGAACCGGACACGGCGTCCTCCAAGCATCGGCGCATGGGCAGTTTTCCCGACCATACCCGGGAGCAGGGCTTCTTGATGGAGCCAGTGTGAGGCGGGGCACGCGACGATTCCGCCTCGAAGCGGCGCGCGGGCCCCCTATCCTGCCTCCATGAATGACGCCCTGCGGCCGTTCGTGACGGCCATCGACCACGTCGGCATCGCGGTCCCGGACCTGGACGCGGCCATCGAGTTCCACCGCGCGCACTTCGGCCTGGAGGTCGCGCACGAGGAGGTGAACGAGGAGCAGGGAGTCCGCGAGGCGATGCTGCGCGCCCCGGGCACGGCGGGCACGGAGACGCAGATCCAGCTCCTGGCCCCGCTGCGCGACGACTCGGCGATCGGCAAGTTCCTGGCCAAGAGCGGCCCGGGCCTGCAGCAGCTGGCCTACCGCGTGTCCGATGTGGACGCCGCGGCGGCGGCCCTGCGCGAAAAGGGCCTGCGCATGCTGTACGAGGAGGCGAAGAGGGGCACATCGAACAGCCGGGTGAACTTCGTCCACCCCAAGGACGCGGGCGGCGTCCTGGTGGAACTGGTGGAGCCGGCCAAGGACGCCACGGCGCACTGAGTCGATCCGCCGCAAGGGTTCGGCGCGGAGCCGCACGCCCGTGACAAGAAACGGGCGCGCGGCCACCACGCCAATGAGCACGGACACCGCCGGCGGAAGCGGGCCACTGCCTCGATGGCGGGCCGGCAAGGCGCGCATCAGCGGGCGCACCACCCCGCCAGCAGTGCGCGGGCACGCGGGCCGGCCGGCGGGGGCACCCGCCAGCCGAGCGAGCACGCCCAGCCAAGCCGGCCAGGCGGGCAAGAGCGCGCCACCTGGCGGCACAACCACGCAAGCCGGTCGCCGGTAACCCCACGGCCGACAGAGCACCCAGCCGAGCCGGCGCGCGCCGGCCGCGGCGAACGCGACCCGGCTAAGCGGGCGCGGCCTTGGACGACAGCGCGTCCGCGATGAACGTCAGCTCCCCGTCGAACTCCGCGGGCAGGTCGTCCTCCGAATGCCGGGCCGTCGCGTGCCGGTGGCTCACCGCGCGCGCCAGCAGCCCCGACGCCCGATCCACGTCGGCCGTCGGCACTACGCCACCCGTCGCCGCGACGATCACCGCCCTGACCTGGCGGACCAGGACCTGGAAACGTTCGTGCAGCGCGTCGCGGACCACGTGGTGCGTGTCCGCCTCGCGCCACAGCAAGTGCGACAGCCCCAGTGACCTGCTGAAGCGGTGGTCCAGCTCGCGGACCAGCCGCCTCAAGCTGCCCGCCAGGTCGCCCGGGACCACCACCACCGCCGGCTCGATGCGCTCGTCGGGCAGCCGCGCGACGAGCGCCGTGAGCAGGTCCGACTTGTGGCGGAAGTAGTAGTGCACCAGCCCCTTCGGCACCCCGGCCTGCTCCGCGATGCGCGAAGTCGGGGTGGCGTCGAAGCCGGATTCGGCGAAGAGCGCCTCGGCGGCGCAGAGGATGCGCTCCTTCGCCGAATCCTCGGTCATTCCCGTGCCTCCTGCGTCGTCAGTGCTGCCCGGCCGTGCGGTGCGCGGCGTTCGCGACCGGCATCGCTGCCGCGCCGGCGATGACCGTCAGCACCCCGGCGATCCAGGACGTCCAGGACGCGCCGTTGAACTCCGTGTACCCCATCACCCACGGCGCGATGAAGAGCAGCACGCCGAGCGCGATCTGGATGCCTTCGCCGTAGACCATGCCCGGCATCGCCAGCGACACCAGGCCGTCGAGTGCGATCAGCGCGCCCAGGACGACCATCGTCCACATCGCGGTCGTGTCCGTGCTCAGCCAAAGGGGTGAAAGAGCGGCGACCACCCCGATGACGACCTCGGCCCAGTCGTGGGGCCGGGTCCACGCGCGCGTAGAGACTTCACTCATTCGTGCTCACCTCCGTCGGTGAAACTGCTGGTCGGGTGGTGTACCCGACGTCGATGATCCGCTTGACTGGCCAGCCGGTCAAGGTGAGCCGGTCACAGTTCGGCGTGTAATCGTGCTGTCCGTCTCGTACAGTTGTGGACGCGTGTTACCGGCGAGTAATTTCTGCCGCCAACGCCCCCATCTCCGCGGAGGAACCGATGACGCAGCTCGGCGAGATCCAGCAGGCCATCCTGAACGGCGAGTCCGCCGCGGTGGGCTCGTTGCCCGTGCCCGAGAGCTACCGCGGGGTGACGGTGCACGCGGACGAGGTCGACATGTTCGAGGGCTTGGAGAGCCGGGACAAGGATCCGCGCAAGTCGTTGCACGTGGATGACGTCCCCGTTCCCGAGCTCGGCCCCGGCGAGGCACTGGTCGCCGTGATGGCGAGTGCGATCAACTACAACACGGTGTGGACGTCGATTTT
>NZ_JBSGJD010000274.1:0-12244 GCF_053605405.1 Amycolatopsis sp. NPDC003861 | reverse complement strand
CATCGCGCTGCTGACCGGCGCGCGCTGGCGGCTCTCCGCCGCCGACGTCGCCGCGCTGTGGCGGCGCGCCGGCGAGCTGTCGAGCCCGGAGAAGCCGGACACGCCGGAGCTGGTCGTCGAGCGCGTCGAGCAGGCCGGGCTCATCGACGCCATCGACGAGCCGGGCGACCCGGAGCGGTACTCCCAGGAGGGCTACCAGCGGATCCGGCGGATCGGGTGGGAGCTGGCGGCGCTGCGGCGGCGGCTCGACCAGTCGCTGCCGGAGCTCGTCGCCGACGTCGAACGCACCATGCTGCTGGACGTCGAATCGCTGGCCCGGCCCGGATCCGCGGGACGGGCGCACCTGGACGCGTTCGCCGAAGTCGTCACCGACTACGCCGAAACGGCGCCGACCGCCACCCTGCTGTCCTTTGTGGACTACCTGAACACCGCCGCGCACGCCGAAGACGGGCTCACGCCCGGCGAGGTCGAGGTCGTGCCGGACCGCGTGCAGGTGCTGACCGTGCACTCGGCGAAGGGCCTCGAATGGGAGGTCGTCGCCGTGCCACACCTGGTGCAGGACGTCTTCCCCGGGCGGCGGCGGTCGTCGTCGTGGCTGCGGACGGCGACGTCGCTGCCCGCCAAGCTGCGCGGTGACGCCGAGGACCTGCCGACGCTGGCCATCGCCGAGGGCTACGACCGCAAGGAAGTCCAAGAAGGACTGGAGCTGCACGAAGCCGGGTTCGTCGAACGGGAACAAGCGGAAGAACGGCGGCTCTGCTACGTCGCGCTGACGCGGTCCGAGCACGCGATGATCGTCTCCGGGCACTGGTGGAACGAAAGCAGCAGCCGCGCGAAGGGGCCGTCGGAGTTCCTCACCGAGATCGCCGACGTCCTGCGCGAAACCGGCATCGGGCAGCTCGCGGAGTGGGCGCCGGAACCGGACAAGGACGACGAAAACCCGCTGGTGACGGACTCGCGGGCGGCGCGCTGGCCGGTCGACCCGCTGGGCGACCGCCGCACCGGCGTGCAGACCGGCGTCGAGCTGGTGTCCGAAGCCCTGGCCGCCGAGCCTTCGGACGAAGACGAGGACGACGATCCCGACGGCTGGCTGACCGACACCGACGTCCTGCTCGAGGAGTGGGCGCGCAAGGACGACCACGTGCACCGGGTTCCGCTGCCGTCGCGGCTTTCGGTGAGCCAGCTGGTCGCCCTGGCCGACGACGCCGGCCGTCTCGCCGCCGACCTGCGCCGCCCGCTCCCGGTGGAGCCCAACAGCTTCGCCCGCCGCGGCACGGAGTTCCACGGCTGGCTGGAGCGCCGCTTCGCGGGCGACCAGCTCATCGAGATCGACGACCTCCCGGGCGCGGCCGACTTCGGCGAGGCCCCCGACGCGGACTTCGAGGAGCTGCAGACGGAGTTCGAGAAGAGCGAGTGGGCGGCGCGGGTCCCGGTGGCGGTGGAGGTGACGTTCTCGGCCGACGTCGAAGGCATCACCCTGCGCGGCCGGATGGACGCGGTGTTCGCCGACCCCGACGGCGGCTGGACGGTGGTCGACTGGAAGACCGGCGCGGTCCCGCCGGAGTCCCGCATCCCCGCGCTGTCGGTCCAGCTGGCGGCGTACCGGATGGCCTGGGCGGCGCTGAAGGACGTCCCGGTGGAGCGGGTCCGCGCGGCGTTCCACTACGTCCGCGCGAACCGCACGATCCGCCCGGCCGACCTCCTGGCCCCGGAAGCCCTCCGCGGCCTGCTCCGCGACCTCCCCGAGGCGTGATCAGCCCCGCAACTCGCGTGATCGGGGACGTGACTGGCGTGATCGGGGACGTGACTGGCGTGATTGGAGCCGGAACTCGCGAGATCCGGCCCTGATCACGCGGGATCCGGCTTCGGTCACGCGGGATCCGGGTTCGGTCACGCGAGATCCGGGCTCGATCACGCGGGTTACGCGTTGTCGCGGACCTTCAGGGCCCAGGCGATCAGGGGCCACTGGAGGGGGAGGCGGGCCCAGGCGATCGCGCGCTGGGGGGCCGGGGCCGAAGCCGCGTCCAGCGCCATCTTGACGTTGCCGGGGAAGACGCCCAGGAAGAGCAGGGCCGCCGCCAGGCCGCCGAGGCGGCGGGTGCGGGGTGTCGCCACCGCGGCCGCGACCGCCAGTTCCGCCACGCCCGAGCCGTACGTCCAGGCCCGCCGCGAGCCCGGCAGCGACGCCGGGATCAGGCCGTCGAACGGCTTGGGGACGGCGAAGTGGAGCACGCCCATGAAGCCCAGCGCGCCCGCCAACACGTGCGCGGGCCGTTGCGAGGTTGCCATGGACTCATCGTTCCACGCGGCGGCGCGGTGTCCGGTTCGGCTATCCTCCGGGCGTGAGTGACGCTCGACACGAGCCAGCATGAAGGCGCTCAAACGGTTGCCGCTGGGCAGTCTCACCGATCGGCCCGACCACGAGCTCGTCGGCGTCCTGCGGATGCCGGAGCTGACGGTCAGCCCGCTCCGCTCGATCGTCAAGCGGATCATCGGTGCGACGCTCGCGCTGCTGGCCACGGTGGTCATCGTCTACCTCGACCGCGACGGCTACCGCGACGCCAACGGCGACGGCCTCTCCCTGCTGGACAGCCTGTACTACGCCACCGTCTCGCTCTCGACGACCGGCTACGGCGACATCGCGCCGGCCACGTCGTCCGCGCGGCTGGTGAACGTCCTGGTGATCACCCCGCTGCGGGTGCTCTTCCTCATCGTCCTGGTCGGGACCACCCTGGAAGTGCTCACCGAGCGCTCCCGCCAGGCGTTCAAGATCCAGAAGTGGAGGACGAAGGTGCGCGACCACACCGTCGTCGTCGGGTTCGGCACCAAGGGCCGGTCCGCCGTCAACGCGCTGCTCGGCGACGAGGACGTCGCCCCGGAGCAGATCGTCGTCGTCGACACCGACCAGCAGGCCCTCGACGCGGCGAGCGCGCTCGGCCTCGTCGCCGTGCACGGCTCGGCCACCCGGGCGGACGTCCTGCGGGTCGCCGCGGTCCAGCACGCGCGGGCGGTCGTGGTCGCCCCGAACCGGGACGACACGGCGGTGCTCGTCACGCTCACCGCCCGCGAGCTGGCGCCCAAGGCGCACATCGTCGCGTCGGTGCGGGAGGCGGAGAACGTCCACCTGCTCAAGCAGTCGGGCGCCAACCAGGTCGTCGTCTCCAGCGAGACGGCCGGGCGGCTGCTCGGCATGGCGACGTCGACGCCGCTCGTCGTCGACATCATGGAGGACCTGCTGACCCCCGAATCGGGGCTGGCGATCGCCGAACGGGCGGTCGAACCGTCCGAAGAGGGCGGTTCGCCGCGGCACCTGGCCGACCTCGTCCTCGGCCTGGTCCGCGACGGCGTCCTGTACCGCGTGGACGCCCCGCAGGCCGACGCCATCGAACCGGGCGACAAGCTGCTTTACGTCAAAAAGGTCACCCAGGCGGAGAAGATCGAGCGGTGACCAGGGCGCCTGGGTTTTGCCCGCGGGATCTGGAACCATGGCCGGGTGCCCCCGCGATCCCTCGCCCTCACGTGGCCCACGGTGGCGATCCCCGCCGCGACGGGTGTGCTCGTCGTGCTGCTCGCCTGGCTGGCCGGGCCCGGCCTGCTCGGCATCGGCAACGACGTCCTGGGTGCGCCGGTGCAGGCGGAGGTGACCAAGCCGGCGCCCTGCGGCCAGGCTGACGCGAAGGAAACCGTCAAGTTCACCGTCGCCGGGAAGGCCCACGAAGGCACGCTCGACGGCTGCGGGCACGGCCAGGGCGAGCGGGTCGAGGTCGCGGTGCCGGACGTGCTGCCCGACACGGGGTCGGTCACCGTCACCGCCGCGGACACGTCGATGGGCGCGTCCGACGCCCGGCGCCCGCTCGGCCTGGCCCTGCTGGTGTTCGCGTGCTTCTCCGGCGGGATGTTCGCCTACCTGTGGCTGAGCATCCCGCTGCGCACCAGAACCGGCCCCAGAACGGCTAGCTGACCTCGGACGACGGCGCCGCGAAGGTGTTGCAGTCGGCGATCCGGTTGCTCGTCGCGCCCGCCCGCCACCAGGACGCGTAGTGCGCGTTCGTCCCGTGGTCGTGGCTGCGGGAGGTGTTGTCGCCGCGGGTCTCCTGGTCGTTCCAGGCCTTGTTGTACATGTCGCGGCTGATCGTGCCGCCCTGGTCGACGTGCGCGCCGAGGAACATCCCCGAGAAGCACTGGGCCTGCAGTTCCTTGCGCCGCGACATCTCCAGCCCGGCCGGGCTGTTCTGGCCCGCTTCGTAGATCTTCTGCCAGGCCGCGTCCATCAGCCCGGCGACCTCCTGCACGTGGTGGCCGTACTCGTGGGCGAACAGGGCCAGGTAGACACCCGGGTTGTTGCCGTACTGGTCGGTCTGCAGGCCGCGGAACGGGACGTACAGGTTGTTTTCGCAGTAGTACGCGGCGGTCGCGATGCCGACCTGGATCGTGCCGCACTCGGTCTCGAAGCTCGCGCCGGTCGGGAAGTGCAGCGACGGCGGCGTGAACGGCAGGTGGTAGGCCTCGAGGAACGGGCCCCACGCCGCGTCCAGGCACTTGCTGGCCGCGGTGAAGAACGCTTCCGCGCCGTTCTGCGTGCTCTGCCAGGCCGGCAGCGTGCAGACGCGGTTCTGCAGGCCGGCGTTCGGGTCCTGCAGGATCGGGTGGTCGGCCAGCTTGAGGATCTTCTGCGGGCCGGTCGGGCTGGGCGTGGAGAGCTCGGTCGCCGGGTTCGACGCCGACGCCGGGGCCCCCGCGCCGCCGGGCGGCAGCTGCTGCGGGGGGACGTCCTGGGACGACGGGACGTCGCGGAGGTTCGGGTTGGCCAGCGGCGTGTCGTCGCGGTTGAGGGCCACGATCGCGACCAGCCCGAGCACCAGCACGGCCACCGCGCCGAGGCACACGCCGATCACGGCCGCCGGTGACCGGCGCCTCGGTGCGGACACGGTGTGCGGGCGGCCCAGCCACGGGAGATCCGGTTGCGCATCCGGCACCGGCGGCGGCTGAACGGTTCCGCGAGGCGGTTCCTGGCCGGGGGGCGGTTGCGTCACTAGGCAGTCCCGAAGGGTCTCGGTACGGACCGGGGGTACCCGATCCCGCCATTCAGCATATCGGGGGAACGGCCCGTCTCGCACCCGTCCGTGCGCACCGCGTCACGACGCACCGACGTCACCCCAGGTCTGGCCGGGTGCAACGGGCTCTGAGAGAGTGTTGCCAAGCAGGTACTGCAGGCGAGGGGCTTCGATGACAGACACCGGTGGCGCGCCCGGCGGCGAGGGTGCCGACACGCCGACTCCGAGCCAGGGCGTGCCCTCGGCTCCCGCCCCCGGATCGAGTGAGCCGAAGCCACCCGGAGATCACGCCGCGTCACCGCCGACGCCGCCCCGCGGCTGGCAGGCACCGGACACCCCGGCCGCGCCCGCGACCCCGCCGCCGGGCTGGCAGCACGGGTCGTCCTACCGGCCGGACGCGCTGCCGCCGTTCTCCGGGCAGCAGCAGTACCAGCCGCCGCGCTGGAACCCGGACGGGCTCGGCAAGCCCGGCGTGATCGCGCTGCGGCCGCTCAACATCGGCGACATCCTCGACGGCGCGATCACCGCGATCCGCCGGCACGCGCTGCTGATCCTCGGCATCGGCGCGGTGGTGGCGGTGCTCAGCGCCGCGCTCACGTTCGTCCTGCAGAGGTACGTCCTCACCGACCTGGAGAGCTTCGCGACCACGGTCGAACTCGGCCCGGCGGCGACCGAAGAGGAACTGCGCAACGCCCTCTTCGGCACGTTCGGCGACCTGTTCATCGTGCTGATCTCCTCGACGCTGGTCTCGACGCTCCTGCTGACCGTCACCACCGGCCTGATGGCCGCGGTGATGGGCCGGGCCGCGCTGGGCCGCGAGGTCAGCTTCGGCATCGCCTGGCGCGAGGTGCAGCCGCGGCTGCTGCCGCTGCTCGGCGTGGCGTTCGTCTACGCGCTCCTGAGCACCATCGGCGTCATGCTCTGCATCATCCCCGGCGTGCTCGCCTGGGTGTTCTGGGCGCTGGCCGCCCCGGCGCTGGTGCTCGAGCGCGGCACGTTCCGGGAGGCGTTCGCGCGGTCGGTCAAGCTGGTCGGCGGCGGCGCGTTCTGGCGGGTGCTCGGCGTGCTGCTGCTGGCCCGGATCATCGAGTCGTTCTTCGAGAACATCATCCAGCTGCCGTTCACCATCGGCACGGGCATGTTCAGCCAGATGTTCAACCCGGGCAAGGTGACCGTGCCGAGCACCGGTGACCTGCTGCTGGCGTCGGCCGGGCAGATCATCGCCGGCACCGTCGCGATCCCGTTCGTCGCGCTGGTCACCGTGATCGTCTACCTCGACCAGCGGATGCGCCGCGAAGGCATGGACATCGAGCTGGCTCGCGCCGCCGGGGTGCAGCCGCCCCCGGCATGGTGACCTTCCGGCTGACGGACGTCCCGGTCGACCTCGACCGGGACGCGGCCCGCCGCGCGGCCGAGCAGGAACTCTCCGACCCGAAGTACCGCGAGGCGCGGCCGAGCTTCCTGCAGGAGATCGGCCGGTGGCTGGGGGAGCAGCTGGACAAGCTGCTGAACAGCCTGTCCTCGGACGTTCCCGGCGGGATCTTCGGCGTACTGCTGGTCCTGGCCCTGCTGATCGTGCTCGTCGTGGTGATCCGGGTGCGCACGGGCAAGGTCGCCCGCGCGGCGCGGGCCGAGCGCGTCGTCTTCGGCGGGCAGCGCAAGAACGCCGCCGACTACCGCCGCTCGGCCGCGGAAGCCGCCGCCGCGGGCCGGTTCGACGACGCGGTCCGCGACCGCTTCCGCGCCGTCGTGCGGGCCCTGGAGGAACGCGCGCTGCTCGACGTCCGCTCCGGGCGGACGGCGGACGAAGCCGCCGCCGAAGCCGGGCAGCTGCTGCCGAACGTCGCGGACCAGTTGCGGCAGGGCGCCCGGCTCTTCGACGACGTCCACTACGGCGGCCGCGAAGGCACCGAAGCGGCGTACCGGACCCTGACCGAGCTGGACGAACGCTGCCGCCGTGAGCGGCCGGTCGCGATGGCGGCCCGGTGAGCACCTCGGTCTCGCCGGATCTGCGCCGGATCTGGCGCGGTGCCCGGATCCCGCTAGCCCTCCTCGTCCTGATCTTCGTCGCCGGGGCCTTGCTGCTGCTCGGCCGGGGCGAGCAGGCCTACGGCGCCCTCGAACCCGGCTCGTACGAACCCGGCGGCGCGCACGCCCTGGTGAAACTGCTGAAGGACCAGGGGGTCGACGTCCGGACCGCGCACACGGTCGCCGAAGCGGACGCCGAAGTCGGCGAGGACACCACGCTGCTGGTGACCGCCCCGGACCTGGCCCCGGCGAAGCGGTTCGACGCGCTGCGGGAGCGCGCGGCCGACGTCGTCCTGGTGACGCCGGGCGAGGTGACGCTGCGGGATTCGCTGCCGCTGGTGCACCCGGCCGGGCGCAGCGACGTCGGGACGTTGCCGCCGCAGTGCACGGTCGCCGCGGCGGTCGCGGCCGGCGAGGCCACGCTCGGCGGGATCGGCTACACCTCGCCCGGCGCGCGCTCGTGCTACCCCGGCGAGGACGGCGGCGGCACGCTGCTGCAGCTCGCCGAGGGGAACCGCACGACGACGCTGCTCGGCACGCCGGCCCCGCTGACCAACCAGCGGCTCGCCGAGCAGGGCAACGCGGCCTTGTCGCTGCGGCTGCTCGGCGCGCACCCGAAGCTCGTCTGGTACCTGCCGACCACGTCCGACCCGGCGCTGGACGACTCCCGCCGGTCGATCTTCGACCTGATCCCGGACGGCTGGTACTACGGCGCCGCGCAGGCGCTCGTCGCGGTGGCCCTGCTGGCGTTGTGGCGGGCCCGCCGGCTCGGCCCGGTGGTCACCGAGCCGCTGCCGATCGTCGTCCGCGCGGCCGAAACGGCCGAGGGCCGCGCCCGGCTGTACCGGCGGGCCAAGGCGGCCGGGCACGCGGGCGAGACGCTGCGGGAAGCCGCGCGCGGCCGGCTGCGGACCGCGCTGGGCCTGCCGCGCGACGCCGACGCGGCGGCGCTGGTGGCGTCGGTGAGCACGCGGACCGGCCGTCCGGCGAACGACGTCGGCGCGATCCTCTACGGCCCGCCGGTGCCGGATGACCCCGCGCTGGTCCGGCTGGCCGGCGAACTCGATCAGGTGGAACGAGAGGCAGGGCGAACTTGACCAGCGGTACCGAGAACGCGACCGGGGCCCGCGACGCGCTGATCGCGCTGCGCGCCGAGGTCGGCAAGGCCGTCGTCGGCAACGAAGCCGCCGTCACCGGGCTGATCCTGGCGCTGCTCTGCCGGGGGCACGTGCTGCTCGAAGGCGTCCCGGGCGTGGCGAAGACGCTGCTGGTGCGGGCCCTGGCCGCGGCGCTGGACCTGGAGACCACGCGCGTGCAGTTCACGCCGGACCTGATGCCCGGCGACGTCACCGGCTCGATCGTCTACGACGCGCACAGCGGCGAGTTCTCCTTCCGCGAGGGGCCGGTGTTCACCAACCTGCTGCTCGCCGACGAGATCAACCGGACGCCGCCGAAGACGCAGTCGTCGCTGCTGGAGGCGATGGAGGAGCGGCAGGTTTCGATCGACGGCAAGTCGCGGCCGCTGCCGGACCCGTTCATCGTGATCGCCACCCAGAACCCGGTGGAGTACGAGGGCACCTACCCGCTGCCGGAGGCGCAGCTGGACCGGTTCCTGCTCAAGCTGACCATGCCGGCGCCCTCGCGCGAGGACGAGATCGGCATCCTGTGGCGGCACGCGCAGGGCTTCGACCCGCGCAACCTCGCCGCGGCGGGCCTCAAGGCCGTCGCGGGAGCTCCCGAACTCGCGGCGGCGCGCGAAGCCGTGGCGCGGGTGACGATCGGGCCCGAGGTGATCGGGTACGTCGTCGACCTGTGCCGGGCGACGCGGTCGCTGCCGTCGGTGCGGATCGGCGTTTCCCCGCGTGGCGCCACGGCGTTGCTCGCGGTGACCCGCGCGTGGGCGTGGCTCGCCGGACGCGACTACGCGACGCCCGACGACGTCAAGGCCCTCGCCCGGCCCGCGCTGCGGCACCGCCTGGACGTCCGGCCGGAGGCCGAGCTCGAAGGCGTCACCGCGGACGGCGTGCTGGACCGCGTGCTCGCGTCCGTGCCCGTGCCGCGCTGACATGGCCGTCACCGGAAGGCTCGGGCTGCTGGCGCTGTTCGGCGCACTGGTGGTCGGGCTGCTGTTGCCGTCGACCACCGGGCTCCTGGCGGTCGGCGCGGTGCTGCTGGTGCTCGTCGCCGTCGACCTGGCGCTGGCGGGCAGCGTGCGGGCGCTGACGTTCGCGCGCTCGGGCGACACCTCGGTCCGGCTCGGCGAGCCGTGCGAGGTGCGGCTGGTGGTCGCGAACCCCGGTGGCCGTGCGGTGCGCGGGCAGCTGCGCGACGCGTGGCCGCCGTCGGCGGGCGCGGCCGACCGGCATGCCGTGCACGTCCCGGCGGGGGAGCGGCGGGCCCTGGTGACGTCCCTGCGGCCGACCCGGCGCGGGGACCGGACGGCGGCCCGGGTGACGGTCCGCTCGGTGGGGCCGCTGGGCCTGGCCGCCCGGCAGGGCTCGCACGCGGTGCCGTGGACGGTCCGGGTGCTGCCGCCGTTCCACAGCCGCAAGCACCTGCCGTCCCGGTTGGCGCGGCTGCAGCAGCTCGACGGCCGCAACGCGGTGCTGATCCGGGGCCAGGGCACGGAATTCGACTCGCTGCGCGAGTACGTCATCGGCGACGACGTCCGCTCGATCGACTGGCGCGCCACGGCTCGCGCGGCGGACGTCATGGTCCGCACGTGGCGCCCCGAGCGTGACCGGCACGTGGTCCTGGTGCTGGACACGGGCCGCGTGTCGGCGGGCCGGGTGGGCGACGCACCGCGGCTGGACGCGGCGATGGACGCGGCATTGTTGCTGGCTGCCTTGGCTTCCCGCGCGGGCGACCGCGTCGACCTGCTGGCCTGCGACCGCCGCCTGCGCGCGGCGGTGCAGGGCTCATCGGGGGCGTCGTTGCTGACGTCGCTGGTGAACGCGATGGCCCCGCTCGAGCCGTCGCTGGTGGAGACGGACGCGCGCGGGATGATCGCGGAGGTGCTCCAGCGGACCCGCCGGCGCGCGCTGGTGGTGCTGCTGACCGGGCTGGACGCGGCACCGCTGGAGGAGGGCCTCTTCCCGGTGCTGAGTTCGCTGACGGGCCGGCACGAGCTGGTGGTGGCGTCGGTGGCGGACCCTCGGGTGGCGGAGATGCTGTCGGCCCGCGGGGACGCGGAAGCGGTGTACGACGCGGCTTCGGCGGCTCGCACGACGGCCGAGCGGCAGCGCGTGACCGAACGCCTGGTGCGGCACGGGGTGCACGTGGTGGACGCGGTCCCGGAGGAACTGCCGCCGGCGCTGGCGGACCGTTACCTGGCCTTGAAGGCCGCGGGACGGCTCTAGGCCGACTCGGGCAGCGCGTCGCCGGCGTCGCGGGCGTCCAGGTCGCCGACCTCGCCGTCCTTCGCCGCGCGGCGGCCCAGCGTGAAGACGTACACCAGGAACGCCACCTCCACCGCCGCGCCGATGCCCACCCGCAGCCACGTCGGCCAGCCCGACGGCGTCACGAACGCCTCGATCACGCCGGACACCAGCAGCACGCACGTCAGCCCGAGCGCCATCACCACCACCGACCGGCCCTGCTCGGCGAGCGCCGCCGTGCGGGAGCGGCGGCCCGGGTCGATCACCGTCCAGCCGAGCTTCAGCCCCGTTCCCGCCGCGACGAACACCGCCGTCAGCTCCAGGAGGCCGTGGGGGAGCAGGAGGCCGATCATCACGTCGCCGCGGCCGGCCGCGCTCATCGCGCCGATGATCATCCCGGCGTTGAGCGAGTTCAGCCAGAGCGCGCCGAGCACCGGCAGGCCCAGCGCGACGCCGAGGAACAGGCAGGTCGCCGCCACCCACGCGTTGTTCGTCCAGACCTGCGCCGCGAAGGACGCCGCCGGTCCCGTCGAGTAGTACGTTTCCGCGTCGCCGCCGGGCTTGGTCAGCTCGCGCAGCTCGTCCGGCGTCCCGAGTGACGCGCGCACGAGCGGGTCGCGCGCGACCCAGACGGCGATCACCGCCATCACCGCGATCGACACCAGCGCGGCCGGGATCCACCAGCGCCGCGAAAGGTAGACCGCGGCCGGGAACCGGCGCGTGAAGAACCGGGCGACCTCGCGCCAGGCCGGGTTGTGCGACCCGGACACCGCCGCCCGGCCGCGGGCGACCAGGTCCGACAGCCGGCCGAGCAGCGCCGGGTCCGGCGCGACCGACCGCACGATCGACAGGTGCGTCGCGGTCCGCTGGTAGAGCGTCACCAGCTCGTCGGCTTCCGGCCCGGTCAGCTTGCCGCCGCGCCGGGTCAGCTCGCCGAGCCGGGTCCACTCCGCCGCGTGCGCGGCGACGAAGACGTCCACATCCACACCGGCCACCCTATCCGTCGATACGCTGGTCTTCGTGCACGAGGAATCGGAGCTGGTCACCGGCGAAGCGGTCGTCCTGGACCTGCGCGTGGCCAAACTCGCCAGCCGCGCGCTGGCGATGGCGCTGGACGTCCTCCTGCAGCTGGCCCTGCTGCTGGCGGCGGCCATGGTGCTTTCGTTCGTGACGCCGGCCGACGACGAGTCGCTCTTCGTGGCGCTGCTGCTGGTCTTCGTCGTGCTGGTCATGGTCGGCTACCCGGTCATCTCCGAGACGCTCACGCGCGGCCGCTCCCTGGGCAAGATGGCGGTGGGCCTGCGGGTGGTGCGCGTCGACGGCGGCCCGATCCGCTTCCGGCACGCGCTGGTCCGCGGCCTCGGCGGCTTCGTCGTCGACTTCTGGGCGCTCGGGCTGTTCGGCGCGGTCGCGGTGATCGTGTCGCTGTGCTCGTCGAACGGCCGCCGCGTCGGCGACTTCCTCGCCGGGACGCTGGTGGTCCGCGAGCGCGTCCCGGACGGTGCGGCGTACGCGGCGATCGGCATGCCGCCGGGCCTCGAAGGCTGGGCGTCGCAGCTCGACCTGACCCGCCTGCCGGACGACCTCGCGCTGGCCAGCCGCCAGTTCCTCGCCCGGTTCCGCGAGCTGCGCCCGGAGGCGTCCCACGCGCTCGGCTGGGGGCTCGCGCAGCAGGTGGGCAACGCGCTGGGAACGCCGGTGCCGCCCGGGGTGCCGCCGTGGGCGTTCCTGGCGGCGGTGCTGGCGGAGCGGCGCAACCGCGACCACGCCCGGGCGGTCCAGGCC
>NZ_JBSGJD010000273.1:0-12319 GCF_053605405.1 Amycolatopsis sp. NPDC003861 | reverse complement strand
GCCGTCCCGCGGCCGACGACCGTTCCGACGACGAATCGAACCCCTGGTGACCGGCGGCGGCTTCCGCGTCTCGGCGGACCCGCTGGCGAACTTCGGCAAGCACCTCGACGAGCTGCAGAAGAACCTGCAGAGCACGGCGGACCTCGTCGGCGGCATGGTGTGCGACCCCGGCATGTTCGGCATCAACCCGGCGTGCCAGCTGATGGCGGCCGGCGCGAGCACCTGGACCGACAAGGCGCACCACCAGTTCGGGGAGTACGCCAAGACGATCGGCGAGTTCGCCGACAAGGTCACCGAGGCCGCGAAGCGCTACCAGTCGGGCGAAGAAGACGCCGTGAACTCGATCGTGAGGTTCGGATAGTGGGCGACGACTACCAGAGCAAGGACGTCAGCCTCCACGGTTCGGAACTGTTCAACAGCGACAACGCGTCGGCCGGCGCGGGCTTCTTCGAGGCGGCGATCGGCCTGGACAAGGCCGTCAAGGAGCACGACAAGGTCGCGATCGGCATCGGCTCGGCCGGCATGGCGCTGGAGACCATCGGGCTGGTGCTGGACCCGATCGGCAGCCTGCTGACGGCCGGGATCGGCTGGCTCATCGAGCACATCACGATCCTGCGCTGGCCGCTGGACATCCTGATGGGCGACCCGATCGGCATCGCCGCGGCGAGCGAGGCGCTGACGGCGGAGAAGAAGAAGCTGGAGCAGTGGTCGGCCGACCACCAGCAGGCGCTCGACACGCTGCTGAAGGAGTGGAGCGGGCAGGCCGCGGACCAGTTCAAGAAGGACATGGACGCGGTCACGGCGCAACTGGGTTCCCTCGGCGGCTACCTCGACGAGGCCGGCAAGAACATGAAGATCGCCGGCGGCATCGTCGGCGCGTTCCGCGGCATCCTCCGCGACCTGATCGCCATGCTCCTGGCGACGATCATCAAGGGCGCCCTGATCGCGGCGGCCCTGGCCCCGGTGACGTTCGGGGCGTCGATCGCGATCTTCATCGGCACGACGATCGGCACGGTGGCCACGGCCCTGGGCAAGATCGGCGCAAAGCTGGCCCAGCTGGCGAAGAAGCTGGGCGACCTCCTGCAGGCGCTGACGAAGCTCGGCAAGGCGGGCGACGACCTGGCGGCGGCCAAGCCCCCGACGAGCAGCCTCACCCCGACGCCGACTCCGAAGCCGACTCCGACGCCGAAGCCGGACGCAGCACCGGCTCCCAAGCCGGACCCGGCGCCCAAGCCGGACACCACGCCGTCGTCGGCAACGCCGGAGCCGAAGCCCGAGCCGAAACCGGACCCCAAACCCGAGCCCAAGCCGGAGCCCAAGCCCGATACCACCCCTTCCTCGGCCGCTCCGGAGCCGAAGCCCGAGCCCAAGCCGGACACGACACCGGACCCCAAGCCCGAGCCCAAGCCGGAACCCGCGCCCTCCTCGGCGACCCCGGAGCCGAAGCCCGAGCCCAAGCCGGACACCACTCCCGAGCCCAAGCCGGAACCGAAGCCGGAGCCCGCACCCTCGTCGTCGTCGGCCACCCCGGAACCCAAGCCCGAGCCCGCCCCCGCGTCGGCTACTCCCGAGCCCAAGCCCGACACCACCCCGGATCCGAAGCCGGACACCACCCCGGCCACCCCGGATCCCAAGCCGCACAAGCCGTTCACCGACCAGATGACCGACGTCATCAAGACCAAACTGTCCCAAATGGACGGTGTGACGCCCGAGATCATGCAGAAGTTCGACAAGATCAGCAACTTCTCCGTGCACGAGCTCGGCAAGCTCTTCGGCAAGGAAGGCGCCGAAAAGTTCGAGTCGGCCATCAAGGTGATGACCGACCCGTGGTTCGGCAAGTCGGGCCTGGCCGGCAAGACCGTCGTCGACATGATCAAGGGCGTGCCCGCCAGCATCGGCAACGTCACCGGCGGGGACGACGACAGCTAGCCGAGCGGCTCCAGCCCGGTCAGCGCCACGCTTTCCGTCCACAGCCGCGCGGCGGCCGCGTCGTCGGTCAGGTTCGCCCACCGGCGTTCCCGCCGCGGCCGGCCGCGCAGGCCGAACACGCGCGGACCCCACAGCTGCCCGCCCTCGACGTCCGGGTCGAGGACGGCCCGCACCGCCGGTCGTGCTCCGGCGTCCTTGCCGTGCAGCACCACCCGGGCCGGCAGTCCGCGCAGCCACGCGCCGGCCGTGCGGGTGTGCACCGGCGGCCGGGACGGCGTCAGCGAGTCGAGCGCGCCGCCGGGGTGCGCGAGCACGCTGATCCGCCGGGCACCCGCCGCCCGCAGCCGCCGGTCGAGCTCCAGCGCGAACAACATCTGCGCCAGCTTCGACCGCTCGTAGGCTCGCTTCGGCCGGTAGTCCCGCTCACTCTGCAGATCGGAGAAATCGAGGCTGGACGACTTCGCCGCGAAACTGCCCGTCGTGACGATCCGCGCGGCCGGGGCCAGCACCGGCATCAGCCGCGCGACCAGCGCGAAGTGGCCGAGGTGGTTGGTGCCGAACATCAGCTCGTGCCCGTCCCGGGTTTCCCGCCGCGGGGGCGCGTCGAGCGCGACACCGGCGTTGCAGAGGACGGCGTCCAGCTCGCCCACGTCCGGTTCGAGGGAATCCAGGTCGGCCAGGTCCAGCCGGACGTGGCCCACCTTCGCGCCGGGGACCCGCGTCCGGATCGACTCGGTCGCGGCCAGCGCCTTGCCCGGGTCGCGGCTGCCGAGCACCACCTCCGCGCCCGCCGAAGCGAGCTGCTCGGCGGCGAAGTAGCCGATCCCCGCGTTGCCCCCGGTCACCAGAACCCGCATCGCCGCCCTCCCCGTCCGGGGCAACGCTACCGGCCGGGGTCAGAGCCGGCTGAGGCCGTACAGGATGCGCTTCATCAGGTCCATGCTGGGGCGGTTGCCGTTGCCGCGCTTCGCGGTGTGGACGGCGACGAGACCGCGGTCCGCCAGGTCGGAGAGCAGGACGCGCGCCACGCCGAGCGGCAGCCGCCGGCGCGCGGCCACCTCGGCGACCGACTGCGAAGTGCGGCACAGCACGCAGATCTCCGACTCTTCCTGCGTGCTCCCGCGCGTCATGGCCCGCCCGCGCGCGGTGGTCGAGACGAGCGTCTCGACGGGGAGGTCCCGCGTCGGGCGCGTCCGGCCGTGGGTGCGGAAGTACGGACGAACGAGCCCCGCCGCTCCTCCGTCTTCGAGCGCGGTCCCCCAGTGCACAGCCAGCTCCTCACGGCGATTAATCCTTGTAGGCGATTATTCGACACCGTGATCGACTCCACCGCAATCGACCGAACAGGCTAACGGACGGTAAACTGCAGGTCGGAGCCGCGCCGTTGAACGACACCACTCCGAGGGAGGAAGGTCATCGAGCCCGATTATCAGGGTTCTGACAACTCCGCCGGCGCCTCCCGGGCGCGGCCAGCAGGCGCGTCAGCTGCCGCCGCCACCGGTAGGCGGCGGCGAACTCCTGCTTGACCTCGGCGATGCGTGCGCGGAGGTAGGCGTCGGAAATCATCGGGGCTCCCCTCGTCGTCCGTGCCGTCACGGTGCCCGGGGACCGTTGGGAAAACCTTGGCGAGACCTTGCCGGGACGCCGCCGATCCGCTACGCCTGAGGCAGGGAGGGGCGGAACGTGGTGGAACTGCGGGTTCTGGGCGCGGTCGAGGTCGTGGCCGGGGGCACCCGGCTCGACATCGGGCCCGCGCGGCAGCGTGACGTGCTCGCGGTGCTGCTCCTCGACGCCGGCCGGGCGGTCCCGGCCGACCGGCTCATCGACCGCGTGTGGGGCGAGCGGCCACCGCGGCACCCGAGGAACTCGCTGTACGCGTACGTCTCACGGCTGCGAACCTTGTTGAGCGCGCTGGACGGCGTCACGATCGAGCGCGAACGCGACGGCTACCTCCTGAAGGCCGATCCGCTGCTGGTGGACGTCCACCGGTTCGACAGCCTCCTCCGGCGGGCGAAGCAGACCGGCGACGACCACGCCGCGCTCGCGCTGTACGACGAAGCCTTGGCCCTCTGGCGCGGCACCCCGCTCAGCGACCTGGACTCGCCGTGGGTCGACGACGTCCGCGGCGAGCTGGAGCGCAAGCGCGACGCAGCGGTCCTGGACCGCGACGACCTCCGGCTGCGCACCGGGGCCCACGCCGCCGTGCTCGCCCGGTCCGTTCCCGGCGGCGGCGACGAACGGGCGGCGGCCCAGCGGATCGAAGCGCTGTTCCTCGACGGGCGTCCGGCCGACGCGCTGCGGGAGTACGAGGAGGTCCGGGCGCGCCTGGCGGACGAGCTCGGCGCCGACCCCGGCCCGCGGCTGCGCGGCCTGCACGAACGGATCCTCACCGGCGGCGGCCCGGAGCCCCGGCAGCTCCCGGCCGCGGCGCCGTCGTTCTCCGGACGCGCGTCCGAACTGGCGGCGCTCGGCCGGATGCTGTCGCGCGACGGCGCGGTGGCGGTGATCTCCGGCGCGGGCGGCCTCGGGAAGACGTGGCTGGCCGTGCGGTGGGCGACCGAGCACGCGAGCCGCTACCCCGACGGCCAGCTGTACGTCGACCTCCGCGGCTTCGACCCGGCCCACGAACCGGTGCCGGCCGAGCGGGCGGTCCGCGGGTTCCTCGGCGCGCTGGGCGTCGCGCCGGCGTCGATCCCGCCGGACCCGGACGGGCAGGCGGCGCTGTACCGCAGCCTCACCGCCCGGCGCCGGCTGCTCGTGGTCCTCGACAACGCGCGCGACACCGGGCACGTGACGCCGTTGCTGCCGGGTGGGTCGTCCTGCTCGGTCGTGATCACCAGCCGGCACGAGCTCGGCGGCCTGCTCACCACGCACGGCGCGAGCGCGCTGCCGCTGCGCACCCTCGACGAAGACCAGGCGCGGGAGCTGCTCGCGGACAGGCTGGGCGCGCCCCTGTTGGGCGAGGAACCCGAGGCGGCGCAGGAAATCCTGACCCAGTGCGGCGGAATGGCCTTGGCACTGGCGATCGTCGCCGCGCGCGTCGCGGCCCAGCCGGACCGGCGGCTGTCCGCGCTCGCGGCCGAACTGCGGGAAGGCCGGCTGGACGCCCTGGACACCGGCGAGCTGACGGCGAGCCTGCGCGCGGTGTTCGACGCTTCCTACCGCTGGCTTTCCCCGGCCGCCGCGGCCGCGTTCCGCCTCCTCGGCCTGCTTCCGGCCGGCGACATCGGCCGCGCGGCCGCGACGGCGCTGCTCGGGGACGCCCGGGCGGTGCGCGTGCTGTGCGCGGCCAACCTCCTGGAGGAGCACCAGCCGGGCCGCTTCCGGATGCACGACCTCGTCAAGCTCTACGCGGCCGAGCTCGTGACGACGACCGACGACGAGGCCATCCGCCTCACGGCGTCGACCAGGTTGTTCGACCACTACCTGTCCTCGGCGTCGGCGGCCATGGACCTGTTCTCCCCGCACGAGCCCTACCTGCGGCCGCGGCCGCCCGGTCCGCGCCCCACCTTCGCGTCCGGCGAGGCCGCCCGGGCCTGGCTGGACACCGAGCGGGCCACGCTGGTGGCACTGGCCACCAGCGCCCCGGAGGCCCTGGCCGGGCACGTGATCGATCTGTCGGCGACGCTCTGGCGCTACCTGTACATCGCGGCCCACCACCACGAAGCGCTGACGCTCCACACGACCGCGCTGGCGCTGACGAGCCCCGGCACGCGGGAACGGGGTTTCGCGAACCACGCCGTCGGCATGACGCTGATCCTCCTCGGCCGGTTCGACGCGGCCGCCGAGCACCTCGAGCAGGCCCTGTCCCTGGCGTTGGCGCAGCGGAACGACCTCCTGGAGAGCATGACCCGCAACAGCATCGCGACGATCGACGACATCCGCGGCCACCGCCCGGACGCCCGCAAGCAGTACGACCTGGCCCTCGCGGCGGCGCGCCGGACGGGCCACGCGCTGCTGGAGGGCATCGCGCTGTGCAACATCGGCGAGCACCACCGCTGGTGCGGCAACCACCTGAAGGCGGTGGAGTACCTGCACCAGAGCGGCCGCATCGCGGAGGACCTCGGCTCGCCGGGCCTGGGCGGCCCGGTGCTGTCGGCGCTGGGAAGCGCGTACGCGGGCCTGGGCCGTCCAAGGGAAGCCGACGACCACTTCCGCCGCGCGCTGGAGTTCGCCCGGGTCGGCGGCATCACGAATCTCGAGGTGACGGCCTTGAACGACCTGGCGGCGACGAAGACGGGCCCCGAGGCGATCGCGTTGTACGAGAAGGCGTTGGCGCTGGCCCGCCGGACCGGCCACCTTCGTGAGCGAGCATTCGCCCAGCACGGGCTGGGGGTCGCCCACCGAGCGGCCGGGAACGACGTCGAGGCGCTGTCACATCTTCAAGCGGCTTTGGTGGCGTACACGGAGTTGCGCGCACCGGAGGCCGAGGAAGTGCGCGCTCTGCTCGACGAGTTGATCTCCGGCTGAGGTCTGCATGCAGTCGATCAAGAAGTAGGACTCAGAGGCGGATGGGCTTCTTGTTCATGAACTCTTCAATCCCCAACACCCCCAGCTCCCGCCCCAGCCCCGACCGTTTGATCCCCCCGAACGGCAGGTCCGCCTCCGAGCCGCCCGACTTGTTCACGTACACCATTCCCGCCTCGATCCCGCGGGCGACGCGGGCCGCTCGCTCGCGGTCGGTGGCGAACACGCTCGCCCCCAAACCGAACGGTGTGTCGTTCGCCAGGGCCACCGCCTCTTCCTCCGTCGATGCGCGGAACAGCAGCGCCACCGGGCCGAAGATCTCCTCGTGGTACGCCGCCATCTGTGGGGCCACCTCCGTCAGGACCGTTGCCTCCACATACGCTCCCGGGCCCGGGATTCGGTGGCCGCCCGCGCGTAGCGTTGCTCCCTCGGCGATTGCCGTCTCGATCTGGGCCGCCACCTCGTCGGCGGCCGACGCCGATGCCAGGGGTGGCAGGGTGGTTGCCGGGTCCGCCGGGTCGCCCGGGACGTAATACTCCGTCACGCGCTTGGCGAACCGGTCGGCGAACTCCTCGTACAGCTCGCCCAGCACGATGATGCGCTTCGGCGCGTTGCACGACTGGCCGCAGTTGCGCATCCGGGCCGTGGCCGTGGTTCTGACCGTTTCGTCCAGGTCGTCGGTGTCCAGGACGATCAGGGGGTCGGAGCCGCCCAACTCGAGGACGCACTTCTTGAGGTTGCGCCCGGCTTCGGCCGCCACCGCGATGCCCGCCTGCTCACTGCCCGTGAGCGACACCCCGGCCAGGCGCGGGTCCGCGAGCATCCACGGGACCTGGCGGCTCGACGCGAAGACGTTCACGTACGCGTCCGCGGGCACGCCGGCGTCCCGCAGCACCGCCTCGATCGCGACCGCCGACCGCGGGCAGATCGACGCGTGCTTCAGCAGGATCGTGTTGCCCAGCACCAGGTTCGGCGCCACGAACCGGGCGACCTGGTAGCACGGGAAGTTCCACGGCATCACGCCCAGGAGCGCCCCGATCGGCTCCTTCGTCAGCACCGCCCGGCCGCCGCGGATCGGCAGGGGCTCGTCCGCCAGCAGGTCCGGGCCGCGCTCGCCGTAGTACCGGAAGATGTCCGCCACGACGCCGACCTCGCCGCGGCCTTCGTTGATCCGCTTGCCCATCTCCAGGGTCATGATCGCGGCGAGCTCGTCCGCGCGTTCGGCGAACAGCTCCGCCGCGCGCAGCACGACCGCCGCCCGCTCGGCGACCGGCCGGGCCCGCCAGGCCGCGTACCCGCGGTGGACCCGGTCGATCGCGGCGCGGACCTCCTCGTCGGCCGCGTTCGGGATCTCGTCGACCAGCTCGCCCGTCGCCGGGTTGGTGACTGTGTACAAAGCGGCCTCCTTCGCCAGGCTACTGGATACTGTATACACTATGTGTGGGATGATCGGCACCCGCGCGGCGGTACCCCTGGCCGCTTGATCGACTATCGTTCCCCCATGACGCTGGAACTCACCGGCGGACCCGCTTTCGCCGCACCGGCCCCGAAAACCGCTCGTTGGACCCGGCACTACGCCGACGCCGCGGTGACCTTCGGCTGCCCCGCCCGCACGCCGGAACGCGCGCCGCGGGTGTGGAGCGGGCGCGGCCTCGGCCTGCCGGAGGCCGAACTGCCAGGGTTCGCGGCGCAGCTGCGCCGCGTCATGAAGAAGGACGACTATTGGATCGCCCGGGCGACCTGTCCGGACCGTCGCGCGGGTGACGCGGCCATCTGGTCACCCGGCCGCTACGACGACGAAGACGGCTTCGTCTACTTCGCCGGACCCTGCACGCACGGCGATCCGTGGCCCGGCTACCGGCCGGCGCGGGCGTTCACCATCGCGCTCCCCCGCGTCCGAGGCCTGCGGATCCGGGTGGCGGCTTACCTGGCGGGATGACGGTGAGACCGGCCCACGCCGGCGCCATCGCCGCGGTGGTCAGCGGGCTACCGTCGACCACCCACGCGCTCCTCACCGGCACCGACGTCCTGGCCGCCACCAGAGCGGCCGGCACCCTGCTCCCCGGACGGCGCGACCGGCCTGGCGTCGCCGCCGGGCTGATCGCTCACCTCGCCGTCTCCGCGGCCTGGACCCGCGTGCTCGCCACGATCGCGCGCCGCCACCGGCTCGGGGCCGGCGGCGGTGCGATCGCGGGACTCGCCATCGCCGCACTCGATCTCGGGATCGCGGCCCGCGCCTACCCCGCCGTGCGGGCCTTGCCACGCGGGCCGCAGATCCTGGACCACCTGGTGTTCGGCGCCGTCACCGGCGCGCTCCTCGACCGTCCACACCGGACGGATCAGGGCACGACCTCGACGACGTCACCCGGGTGCAGCGAGGTGTAGAACTTCACCGCGGCCGCGTGCGAAAGGTGCACGCACCCGTGGGACTTGACCTTCAGGCTGCCCTGGTGGAACGCGACCCCGGTGGTGGTGAAGAACACCGAGTACGGCATCGGCCCGTTGTACTGCTTGCTGTAGTGGTCGATGTCCTTGTACTGCACGTGGAACTTCCCCACCGGGGTCGGGTACTTCGGCAGCCCCACGGTGATCGGGACGCCGCCGTAGGTGACGTTCCCGGCGCCGTCGGTCAGCCACGCGGTATTCGAACTGCGCTGGACGCAGGCCTTCGCTTCGGCACTGCACGGCGTCGACGCCGCTTCGGCCGTTCCCGCGAACGCCACGGTCCCCGCCATCGCGGCGACCCCGCCCAGAAGTGCGATCATCCTCCGGTTCATCGTGTGCCTCCCGTTGTCGTTCGGCTACCCAACGAGAGTGCCCACTCGGGCGATCTTCGAATCAGTTCGGCGGCTGCGAAAGCCCGAGGAATTCGGCCTGCTCCCGGTCGTAGCGGCGGGTCAGGCCGTTGCCGTAGCGGTCCCACCAGTTCTGCGTGTGCCCGCCCTGGGTGGTCGTCGTCCCGCCGTAGACCTGGCGGTCGTACTCGACGCGGGCGTCGCGGAACTCCTGCTGGAACTGCTCGGGCGTCAGCCCCTGGACGTGCTGGATCGTCGCGTCGCTCAGGGTGCGCGAGCTGCGCACGATGTCCTCGCCCGCCATGTGGTTGAGGATCGCGCGCACCCCGCCGGCGCCGCGCATGTGCGCCCCGGACATGATCGCGGCCTGGGTGCCGGGGTCGGTGAAGTTGAGCGCGCCGGCGGTCCGCGCGTTCGCGGTCATCAGGTCGGCGACGACGGCGCGTTCCTCGGCGCTGCCGATCCCGTACTGCTCGCGCGCGGCGATGATCCGGTCGTAGCCGTTGTGCATGTTCTGCCGGAAGCCGTACGCCTCGGGCACGCCGCCTTGCTCCCCGGTCGCGCCTTCGGACCGCATGATCGAGTCGACGACCCGCGGGTCGAGCTGCTGCGGTGCCGCGGCTGCTGCGGCGCCGCCCCCGCCCTGCCCACCGCCGCCGCCGTAGGCCTGGGCGACGTCGGAGTCGGCCGCGCGGTAGCCGTCCGCGGCCTTCTGGACGTTCTGGTTCACGTTGACCAACAGGCTCAGCAGCTTCTGCAGCGCGCTGCCCAGCGTGGAGTGCAGCGCCGTGTTGGCGGCCGCGACACCGCTGCCGATCCCGGCGAAGGACAACGCGTCCAGCACCAGGCCTTCCAGGTCGCGGGTGGCCGACAGGAAGGACGACCCGACGTCTTCGACCGCCCGTACGACCGCTCCCATTTCCGCGGTTTCGGCGCGGTAGGCCCCGGCACTCATGGTCTGCTCCCTCCGGACACCGGCTGTGCACGCCCGAGAATTCCCCACCGCGCCGGCCGGGCCCACGGCCGAATTACCCACTGGTCACGGCCGGAGTGCCCACACCGGCGCTAAAGTCGGGAGATGAGCAAACCCGACGGCGACCCGAACGTGGTCGAGGGCGAAATCGTCGACGACACCCCCACCGAGGCGCTGGCGATCCCGTCGCCGCCACTGCCGGAGGCGGACTACAGCGAAGGTGGCGTGCCCAGCTTCGACTTCGTCCGCGACAAGATCGAGAACCGGTACACCACGTCACTCGGCTCGGTCGACGTCGCCGGCCTCGGGACCGAGAACACGGCCGAGACCCTCGACAAGCAGATCGCCGATCGCGACCAGGCCGCCAAGGACAGGCTGGCCGAGATCCGCCGCTCGATGCGCGGTGAGTGACTCGGCGTCACATCACGCGTGCGGCGAGTCGGCTGAGATCCGCTTCCGCGGGCTCAGCCGGCCGGCGCGCCGTGCCATAGGGACGCTGAGACTCGGCAAACCGAGCCGGTGGCCGATCATCTCGCCGGCGGATCGGCCACCGGACTGACACGATGAGCTGCCCCGGCTCCAACCGCTGCGAGTGCACCGCCGTGTCCGGGGCTTCGGGGCGGAAGAGCGGCGTCTCGGCACCGGTGCCGGCGCGGTCCACGACGTAGACGAAGACGAACTCCTCGCCGTCGGCGTGCGGTCGCGTGACGACGGTGGTGAACGTCCGGAAGAGGTTGACGCCGAACGTCCCCCGCGCCCGGCGCCGGCTTTCCGGTACGAGCCCGAGCACGGCGCGGATCCAGGCCGCGAACAGGGGGTCGTGCGCCACCGGCGTCCGGGCGTACTCGCGCCGCTCGGGGCGGCCGCCGCGGTCCTCGATGGCGATCTCGGGGTGTTCGGCCAGCACCGGCGTCTCGCCGTACCAGGCGTACTCGACGACGTCCCGGGCCTGCTCCCGGTCGGCGGGGATGTCGCCGGGGTAGCAGCGCAGGACGTCCGGGGTGAAGTACGTGCGCAGGAGGTGCTCGCGCAGGCGCGGGCCGGGCAGGCCGAGCTCTTCGTCGGACACGACCACGTAGCCGTCGGTGTCGAGCCGCTTCCGGTTCAGCCGCAGGTCTTCGCCCGGGACGAGGACACCCGGTTCCTGCACACGGCCAGCCCGCTGATCGCCCCGGAGGGCGGCCACGTCCGGCGGGACGCCCTCGTCTGCACCGTGGACCACCCGCAGACCTACGGCCTCGGCTGACGCTCAGCACAGCAGCCAGCGCATCTCCGCCGGCTGGTAGCGGGCGACCGCGAGCAGCCGGTGCGGGAACACCGGGACCTGGCCGGCCAGCCCGGTGAGCCGGACCACGCGTTCGACGTCACCCCCGGGCGAGACGATCAGGCAGCCGGAGATCTCGCGTTTCCGGCACACCTCGAACACGCTCAGCAGCCCACGGACCCCGCGGGCGGTCAAGAACCCCAGCGGGCCGAGGTCGAGCACCAGGAACCGGGGGCTCGGCAGCTCGCAGAGCGCGGTCTCGAGCACCGACGCCCAGGTCAGCACCGTCCGGATCCCCGGCTCGCCGCACATCTCGACGACCAGCACGCCGCCGGAGCGTTCCGAGGCGACTTCCTCGTCGCGCATCGCGCCTCCCGGGAGCCATCCCGTCCCGCCCCCCATGGTCGCACGGGACGTCAGGCTTCCGTAATACCCGCGTGGAATCATGGGAGGTCCGGGGCAGTTGTAACGGGCGGTAGCACCGCACGAGGAGAAGGAGTGACGCCGTGACCACGTCAACCGAAAGGGCCGTCCTGGCCGGCGGCTGCTTCTGGGGCATGCAGGAGCTGTTCCGCCGTCAGCCCGGGGTGATCTCGACCCGGGTCGGTTACAGCGGCGGCGACGTCCCGAACGCCACCTACCGCAACCACGGCACGCACGCCGAGGCCATCGAGGTGATCTACGACCCCGCGCGGACCACGTTCCGCGACCTGCTCGAGTTCTTCTTCCAGGTGCACGACCCGACGACGAAGAACCGCCAGGGCAACGACATCGGCCTGAGCTACCGTTCGGCGATCTTCTTCGAGAACGACGAGCAGAAGCGGGTCGCCGAGGACACGATCGCCGACGTCGACGCCTCCGGGCTGTGGCCGGGCAAGGTCGTCACCGAGG
>NZ_JBSGJD010000272.1:0-12418 GCF_053605405.1 Amycolatopsis sp. NPDC003861 | reverse complement strand
TGTGGATCCGCGAGCTCGCCGAGGAGTGGGCCGGACTGGGCCGCTCGGCCGCCGTCGCCGAGGCGTGGCCGAAGGTCGTCGCGGGCCTGCGGGCGGCGGCGCCGACGCTGCGGGCGCTGGCCGACGCCGACCCCGGGAAGTCCGGCACCGTCACGACCCTGCTGAACTGGCTGGCGCTCGGCCCGGACGCCGCGGGCGGCGACGAGGTCGTCCAGGCGCGGCTGCTCATCCTGCACGTGGCCACGCGCGGGCTGCTCGCGCAGGCGCCGTCGGTCGACCAGCGGGTCGACCTCGTGCAGGTCAGCGCCGATTCACGGACGCTGCTGGACATGACGCGGCGCCGGTCGTGGGACAAGCTGACCGGGATGCAGGCGAGCTACTTCGGCGCGTTCTACAAGGCGTCGTGGCGGGCCAACGACTGGATGTGGGGCCGCATCGACGGTGCCGGCTGGCTGGTCCAGTGCCTGCTCGACCCGGTCCGCCTCGAAACGCTCCGGGACATCGTCGGGCCCGAGCGGTTCCGCGACGAGTTCGTCGCCGCGCTCAAGCCCCTCTGGCGCAAGCCGGACGAGCTCGACCGGTGCACGCCGGCCGAAGCCGGGCAGCTGCGCGACCAGCTGACGGCCGAACTGGCGTTCCTCGGCCTCGACGCCGATCTCGAGCCGGTGGCCGCCCCGGACGCCGACCGGCCGATCAGCATGCCGGTGACGGCCATGGTGCTGGCCCGGACGCGGCAGGCCGAAATCGCCGCGGAGGAGCTCCCGGTCGTCACCCTCGCGTCGCGCTACGACGCCGACGACCGCCCGGGCATCGGGAAAGCGCTGGCCGGCGACCTGCCCCGGGTCGACGTCGGCGCCGCGCAGGCCCAGTTCCAGGCCTGCCGCGTCTCGGCGGAAAAGCTCGCCGGGGAGCAGGGCACCGCCCGGCTGACCCGGACGCTCGTCGCGCTCGGCGCCGCCACGGTCAACGCCGGGACGGTCGCGTTCCGGCTGCCCGGCGGCTGGCCGCAGACCGTCGCGGGCATGCTGCGGACCGTCGCCAGGAGCACGGCGAGGGTCTCGCAGGGCGCGTCCCGGCTCGGCACGGCCGGCTCGCTGGTGGCCGGTGTGCTGGCGCTGCTGGCCGGGCTGGTGATCGGCAACAACGGCGGCGCTGTCCTGCAGTGGGTCGGCCTCCCGGTCCTCGCGGGCGCGGCCGTCTACCTGGCCACGGCGCTGCTCACGACGGGCCACAAGGTGCGCTGGCTGTTCACCGCGCTGGGAGCGCTGGTCGTGGCGGCTCTGCTGCTGGCCGCGTTCCTGCCGCCGCTCGCGCGGCCGTTCTTCGGCTGGCTCGGTGACGTCGTGGCCGGCTGGCGCCGCGGCGAGGGCGCGGTGTGGTGGCTGGTCGTCTCCGGGCTGCTGATCCTGCCCGCGGTCGTGACGCCGGTGAGCGCTCTCCTGCGCCGTCTCGGCCATCGCCGCGCCCGCAACCGGGAAGCGAAGGCGGTCGTGCTCGAAGTGGCCCGGCGGCCGTCCCCGAAGACGGTGGAACGCGCTCCCGAACCGAGTTCGCGCTGAGCGTTTCCGGCCCGTCGCCTTGCGATCATCCCGATTTGGGTTCATCGTGCGGATAGGTCACGGGCCGTGCGTCCGCGCCCCGAGCGCGCGTGTGCCCATACGCCGGCCGGTTCAAACAGGTTTGTGTGACTGCTCACCGGGTACATCGCGTCCCCGCAGGTCATCACGGGGGTCGTGAGCTGCGTCGCTGGCAGGCGGAAAATTCTCTGTTACGTTTCCTGAGTATGTCCGTAACGCACTTGATCGAAAGCCCGACCAAGGCGGACGGCGCGGAGCTGTGGCGAATCGCGCGTGATTCCGCCAAGCTCGATCTCAACTCGCCGTACGCGTACATGCTGTGGTGCCGCGATTTCGCCGAGTCGTCGGTGGTCGCGCGTGAGGATGGCAGGGCGGTCGGTTTCGTCATCGCCTACCGCAGGCCGGACGCGCCGGACTCGGCGCTCGTCTGGCAGGTCGCGGTGGACAGCTCGCAGCGGGGGAAAGGCCTGGCCGGGGCCCTGCTCGACGCGCTGTACACGCGCCTGGTCGGCGCGGGGGTGCGTTACCTCGAGACCACCATCACCCCGGACAACGAAGCGTCCATCCGGCTGTTCGCGTCGTTCGCGAAGCGGTGGGACGCCGCAACGGAAACCAGTGTGCTGTTCGACGGCGAGGATTTTCCCGAAGCGGGACACCTGCCGGAAGAGCTTTACCGCATCGGACCGCTGACGGTACCGACGAATCCGGGCGATTAGGAGCGAAAGAAACACATGAGCATCTTCGAAGAGCTCGAATCCGAAGTACGCAGCTACAGCCGCGGCTGGCCGGTCGTGTTCGACCGCGCGCAGGGCAGCCACTTGTACGACGAAAGCGGGAAGCCCTATCTGGACTTCTTCGCCGGGGCCGGCGCGCTGAACTACGGGCACAACAACCCGCGGCTGAAGCAGGCCCTGATCGACTACATCCAGCGCGACGGCGTCACCCACGCCCTGGACATGTTCACCGTGGCCAAGCGCGACTTCCTGCAGACCTTCCGCGACAAGGTCCTCGACCCGCGCGGGCTCGGCTACAAGGTCGTGTTCCCCGGCCCGGGCGGCGCGAACGCCGTCGAAGCCGCGCTGAAGCTGGCGCGCAAGGTGACCGGCAAGGAAGCGGTCATCAACTTCACCAACGCCTTCCACGGCATGACGCTGGGCGCGCTGTCGGTCACCGGCAACTCGATGAAGCGCGGCGGCGCCGGCGTTCCGCTGGTGCACGCCACCCCGATGCCGTACGACAAGTACTTCGACGGTGCGATGCCGGACTTCCTGTACTTCGAGAAGCTTCTCGAAGATTCCGGCAGCGGGCTCAACGAGCCGGCCGCGGTGATCGTCGAAGGCGTCCAGGGCGAGGGCGGCATCAACGCCGCGCGCCTGGAGTGGCTGAAGGGCCTCGACGACCTCTGCAAGCGCCACAACATCCTGCTGATCCTCGACGACGTCCAGATGGGCTGCGGCCGCACCGGCCCGTTCTTCTCCTTCGAGGACGCCGGGATCACGCCGGACATCGTCTGCCTGTCGAAGTCCATCAGCGGTTACGGCATCCCGATGGCGCTGACGCTCATCAAGCCGGAACTCGACGTCTGGGAGCCGGGCGAGCACAACGGCACCTTCCGCGGGATCAGCCCGGCGTTCGTCACCGCCAAGGAAGCGATCGACGTCTACTGGAGCGACGACGAGCTCGAGAAGTCGACCAAGGCGAAGGGCGAGCGCATCGCGACCGCGTTCAGCGGCATCATCGAGGCCTACCCGGAAGCGAACCTGCTCGCCAAGGGCCGCGGCCTCGCGCGCGGCATCGAGTTCGCCAGCGGCGACCTGGCCGGCCGGGTCTGCGCGGAAGCGTTCGCCCGCGGCCTGCTGATGGAAACCTCCGGCCCCGACGGCGAAGTGATGAAGCTGCTGCCGCCGTTGACGCTGACCGACGACGAGCTGACGCAGGGCCTGTCGATCATCGACGAGTCCGTCAAGGCCGTCCTGACCAAGTAAGGGAGATCGCCCGTGCTCGTCCGCACACTCGACGAGATCACCGACACCGACGCCGACATCAAGACCGAGAACTGGCGCAGCAAGCGGATCATCCTCGCCAAGGAGGGCGTCGGCTTCTCGGTGCACGAGACCACGCTGTACGCGGGGACGGTCAACGACTTCTGGTACGCCAACCACATCGAGGCGGTGTTCATCACCTCCGGCGAGGGCGAGATCGAGGATCTGGCCACCGGCAAGGTGTACGAGCTCAAGCCCGGCACGCTCTACCTGCTCAACGACCACGACAAGCACCAGGTCCGGCCGAAGACCGAGATCAAGTGCGTGTGCGTGTTCAACCCGCCGGTGACGGGCCGCGAGGTGCACGACGAGAACGGCGTGTACCCGCTGATCACCGAGTAAGTACCGGAGAGGAAACAGGAGGCGAAGCCCGTGACGCTGACGGACACCCGGGTCGACGACGGTTACCCGACCCGGATCACCGGTACGCCGGCGCACCTGCCGCGCGTGCACCCCACGGTGTGGGGTACCGAAGCCGACGGCCCGATCGACGCCGCCACGCTGGCGAACCACGAGACCAAGGGTTACACCGTGGTCGAGGACATGCTCTCCGTCGGAGAGGTCCAGACGTACTGGCAGGAGCTGGTGCGGCTGTCCTCCGACGAGGAGCTCGCCAAGGACGAGCGCGTGATCACCGAGGCGAAGACCGGTGAGGTCCGGTCGATCTTCGACGTCCACGAGATTTCGGGCCTGATCGCCGAGCTGGTGCGCGACCCGCGCGTGCTGGACCGGGCGCGGCAGCTGCTGGGCTCGGAGGTGTACGTCCACCAGAGCCGCGTCAACTACATGCCCGGCTTCAAGGGCACCGGGTTCTACTGGCACTCGGACTTCGAAACCTGGCACGCGGAGGACGGCATGCCGGCCCCGCGCGCGGTCAGCTGCTCCATCGCGCTGACGGACAACTACCCGTTCAACGGCGGCCTGATGATCATGCCGGGTTCGCACCGGACGTTCGTCCAGTGCGCCGGCGAGACGCCGGAGGCGAACTACAAAAGCTCGCTCAAGGACCAGCGGGTGGGCGTGCCGAGCGAGGACGACATCACCAAGATGGCGGCCGAGCACGGCATCGACCAGTTCACCGGCCAGGCGGGCTCGGCCCTGTGGTTCGACTCGAACATCATGCACGGCTCGGGCAACAACATCACGCCGTACCCGCGCTCGAACATCTTCCTGGTGTTCAACAGCGTGGAGAACGCGCTCCAGGAGCCGTTCGCGGCGAGCACCCCGCGGCCCGCGTTCATCGCCGGCCGCGACTCGACGCCGATCACGCGCTGAGGCTCCTGGCTTCGGTCTCGACTGGGGCCCGGCCGGCGGATCGCGCCGCGCCGGGCCCTTTGTCGTGGGTAAGTCGCTGCGCCGGGCCGTCCGCCGGCCGGGAGCTTCGCGAAGCGCCCGACCCTGACCCGCCCGTGACGGACTCGGTGCGCCCTGTTACGGTGTCGCCACCGCGCGGGTGTGTGGCCCGTGCAACACGTCTTCGTCGACGGCCGGCGGCGGGTGCTTCGCTCGGGGTGAGCTCACCTGCCCGGTCGCCCTCGGTGGCGGACGGGCGGACCGGCCCCCTGGCGGCCCGGCCGGAAGTTTCAACGGCAGCCCCGTACCACCGGATCGGGACCGGTGGTGCGGGGCTCCGTCACGTCCGCGCCAATCGCAGGCGCGCCCGGCCCGGGCCGCGGATTCCGCAGCGTGACGAAACCTCCTGGTCCCGGCCCGGTGGGGCGGTATTCGCCGGCCGGTCATCACGGTAGGTTGACTTTTCCGGCGGGGGCGACGCCGGGGGACACCGTGGATCCGGGGAGGTGGGCGCGAGCATGGCCCAGACCCGGCTCCAGCTGCTCGGGCCCGTTCAGCTCTTCCACGGCGACGACCCCGTCCCGATCGGCGGCCCCGGCGTCCGCGGCCTGCTCGCGCTGCTGGCGCTGCGGCCCGGCAAGGTCGTCGGGCTCGACGAGATCATCGACGCCCTCTGGGGCCACGACCCGCCGGCGACCGCCCGCACCATCGTCCACGGCAACGTCTCGCACCTGCGGCGGATCCTGCGCGACCTCGACGGCCCGCGCATCCTCACCACCCCGCCGGGCTACCGGCTCGACGTCGAGCCCGACCGGATCGACGTCCACCGGGCGCGCTCGCTGCTGGACCGCGCGTCGGTGGCCACGCCGGAGGTCGCCGCCGCGCTGCTGGCCGAGGCCCTCGCGCTGTGGCAGGGCCCGGCGCTGGGCGGGGTGCCCGACTCCCTCGAGGCGCCCGAGCTGGAGGACCTCCGCCTCGCCGTGCACGGCGCCCGCGTCGACGCCGACCTCGAACTCGGCCGGCACGCGGAGCTGATCGTCGAGCTCAGCCCGATCGTCCGGGCCGATCCCCTGGCCGAGCGGACGGCGGGCCAGCTGATGCGGGCGCTCTACCACGCGGGCCGCCGCGGGGACGCGCTCGAGCTGTACCGGACCGTCTCCCGCGCGACGCTGCGCACCCTCGGCGTCGAGCCCGGTGCCGAACTGCGATGGCTGCACGAGCGCGTCCTCAACGACGACCTCCCGGCGCGGGACGTCGTCGCCCCGGCCGCCGGTGCGGAGCCGGCGAAAGCGATTTCGCAGCTGCCCGCGGCGGTGCCCACCCTGGCCGGGCGCTCCGAGGAGCTGGCCTGGCTCGACGGCCTGGTCACCCGGGCCGAGGCGGGGCAGACGACGATCGCCGTGGTCAGCGGCACGGCCGGGGTTGGCAAGAGCACGCTCGTCGTGTGGTGGGCGCACCGGGTCGCGCCGCGGTTCCCGGACGGCGTCCTGTTCGCGTCGCTGCGCGGCTTCGACCCGCACCACCCGCCGCTGGAACCGGCCGAGCTGCTCACCCAGTTCCTGCTCGGCCTCGGCGTCGAAACCGCGCAGATCCCGGAGCTGCTGCACGAACGCGTCGCGCTCTACCGGTCGCTGATCGCCGGGCGCCGGATGCTGGTGCTGCTCGACGACGCCCGCACCGCCGAGCAGGTGCGGCCGCTGCTGCCGCCGAGCGCGCGGACGATGACGGTGGTGACCAGCCGCTCGCGCCTGGACGGGCTCGCGGTGTCGAACGCGGCCAAGCAGCGCGTGCTCGGCACGCTCGCGCCCGACGACGCCGTGGCGCTCATCGAGGAACTGGCCGGCCCGGCGAGCCTCAACCACGCTCTCGCGCGGCTCTGCGGCTACCTCCCGCTGGCCCTGCGGATCGCGGGCGCGCGGCTTTCGGCGAGCGCGCAGCGGACGGCGGAGGAACTCGTCGACGAGCTCGGCAACGAACGCACCCGCCTCGCGGGGCTGCAGGTCGACGGCGCCGACGACAGCGTCCGCGCGGCGTTCGACGTCTCCTTCCGCGGGCTGCCCGGCGAAGTCGCCGAGACGTTCCTGCAGCTGGGCGCGATCCCCGGCGTGCTGGTCGGGCCGCACGTAATGGCCGCGGTCGCGCAGATCCCGGTGGCCGAGGCCCGGCGCCGGCTGCGCGCGCTGGCCGCGCACAACCTCATCACCGAGACCGAGCGCGACGTCTTCGTGCCGCACGACCTCGTCTGGCTCTACCTGCGCGAGCTCGCGGAGAAGGAACTCGGGGACAAGGAGCGCGACGAGGCGCTCGGCTGGTCGGTCCGCTACTACCAGACGGTGGCCGACCGGGCGCGGCGCCGGCTCGGCCGGGTCGCCGACCCGCTCGACTTCTCCGGCGTGCTCGCCGACGAGGCGATGCCGCCGCTGCCCGGCTTCGCCGAGGCCCACGACTGGTTCGCCGCGGAGTGGCCGAACGTCCTGGCCGTCCTCGACGCCGCGGCCGCCGCGGGCCGTCACGACGACGTCTGGCGCCTCGCCCGCCTGACGCACACCTACTGGGTCACCTGCCCGCTGCTGGACGAGTGGACCCGGATGGCCGACCTCGGGGTCGCCGCCGCCGAAGCCGCGGGCGACGTCGAGGGGCAGTGCTGGCTGCGGCTGGCGCGGTGCGAGATCGCGCTGACCTTCGAGCTGCCGGGGTTCGGGCTCGCCGACGCCGAGCGGGCGGCGGAGCTGGCCGCCGAGTCGGCCGACCAGCGGCTCCGGACGTCGGTGGACCTGCACCTCGGGCGCGCGCTGAGCCGGCTCGGCGAACACGACAAGGCGATCGAGCGGCTGGCCGCGGCCGTCGCGAACGCGCCGGACGTCACCCTGCGCGGGCCGGCGCTCAGCAGCTGCGCGCAGGCGGAGAAGCGGGCGGGCCGGCTGGCCGACGCGATCGCCCACCAGCGCGCCGGCCTGTGGATCGACCGCGAACTGGGTGACGACGACCAGGTCGTCGTCTCGCTCGACAAGCTGGCCGAGCTGAACCTGCGGGCCGGGGACCACGAGGCCGCCGAGCGGTACGCCTGGGAGGCGATCGACCTGGCGATCAGCCGCGAGTTCGTCGCGCGCGAAGGGGCGTTGCGGCTGACGCTGGGCCGGGTGCTGCGGGCCCGCGGCGACATCGACGGCGCACGGGAACAACTGGCGTTGTCGGTGCGCATTTACGAGCGCGTGCACCCGAAGCTCGTCGGTGAGGTCCGCACCGAACTCGCCGATCTGCAGTGAACCGGATTCCGACAGTTTCGCTTGGCCGGAATTTCGTTGCGAATGGGTCACGACCCCGCCCGCACGCTCAATCCTTAGTGGATTCTTAGTGGGCGCGGGCGGTGTCCGCGTAGGTTCGGCGGTGCCGGCAGAGCCCTAGGGGAGGGGCAGGCGGAGACGCCGGTGCCAGGCCCCGCGCGGGAAACTCCGCGTGGGACCCGGAGTCGCCAGGAGCGGCTCGTGGCGGCCCGGCCGGCCGACTTGGGGGTAGGCCGGCCGGTCGCCAGGCGGGGTTGCCGCGCCCGATCAGCCGACGTTCGCCGTGCAGAGCGCGATCGTCGCCCCGCTGTTTTCCGCGACCTTCTTGCCGTCGACGAGAATGGCGCACTTGATTTCGTTGCTGACCGTCGCATTGCGGGTGTCCGCGGTGAGCGTCAGCAGGTACGAGCCATTGTTGTAGGACGCCTGCCCCTGCCACGCGTCGGTGCTGGCCGGCGCGTTTTCGGTGCGCTGGTCGTTGAGGCTGCCGTAGCGCACGGTCGCGCCGCCGGCGGAGGTGACCTGGAACGTCACGGCGTGCTTGTCGGTGGCCACCGCGGGCAGGTGCAGCCCGCTCTCGCCGCCGCTGAAGAAGGTCGAATACAGCAGCATCCCGGCCGCGGTGAGCAGCGCGGCGGCCGTCACGACGGTGGCACCGATCGCCACCCCGCGGTCACCCACGGTGCCCTTCTTGGCCTGGACCAGCCCGGCCACGGCCAGGACCAGGCCGATCCCGCCCAGCGGCCACGCGACGACCTCGAGATCCGGGACGAACGTGACGACCAGGGCGGCCACGCCGAGCAGCAGGCCGACGATCGCCAGGATGTTCCGTGCGGGCTTCGCATTGGCTTGACGACGCTCCGTGGCCGTCACCGGCGGCGCGGGCCGTCCGTGGCGCGCGGCGGCCTGCGGGTACTGCGGGTCGGTCATCATGCGAACCCCTTCGGGTGGGAGTGCGACGACGTTAACCCATAAGTGTGGCCCAGAACGAAATTGTTACATTCTGGAAAAAGTCATTGTCCCACCATTTGCGGTCAGGTATCGATATTTCCTGACATCACGGGCATGACGTGGCCCGGTGATCAATGGCAAGAATATCGGAGCTCCCACGGTTTTCGTGGCCGTTCGGCCCACGACGACCGTCGTTACCAGCGTTCAAGACGAAAGTTCCACAACGGACATTTCAGTCGAAAAGGCTGACTTCCGGGGTGATTTCGAGGAGTTCGAAAACGGGCCGGCCGCGGCGTCCGTCGATCGTCGTCGTGCGCACGACGCGGAGCCGGGCGGTCACCGGGCGATCGAGGTTCTCCTTGATCTGGTCGAGCAGGTCCGGCGCCACCGCGCCCTGGATCGTGCCGCCCGACTCGCGGTCGAGGTAGAAGATCCGGCGTCGCGTGCGGACGCCGTCGAGCCGGCCGCGGACCGTCTCGTAGCCGACCTCCTCGCGCGACTCGCGGAGGCTGCCCTGCAGGATCCGCGCCTGCTCGGTGGTCATGCTGCGGGTGACCTGCTCGCCCGCGGTCGGGGTCAGCGCCATCCCGATGCCGGCGTTCTTCGCGACGGCGTTGACGATGTCGCTCACCGCGTTGCGGACGGTGTCGCGCTGGAGCAGGACGGCGTCGAGCGCGCCGTCGTCCGAGCCGTTCGCCGGCAGGAAGTCGCAGAGTTCCTTGACCGCGCGCTCGGACAGCGTCTCGATGCCGTCGACGATCAGGGCGTCGTCGGCCAGCGGCTCCGGGAAGCCGAAGAAGATCGCGTTGCCCGCCTGGCCGCGCTGGATCAGCGGCGCCTTGTCCCGGTCGGTCTGCTGGACCTGGGTGACCTCGCCGGACGGGTTCCGGATGATGTGGCCGATCTTCGCCGTCGCGTCCTGCAGGGCGCGGCTGATGTCGGAGAAGGTGTAGGCGTCGATGGTCTGCTCGCCGATCACCGAGACGTGCAGCAGCGGGGAGCGGGACGTCCGTTCGAACTTGGCGTTGGCCGCCATCGCCGAGGCGCGGGCCAGGTCGTCGAGCCACGTGCCGCCGGGGATCTCGTCGGCGATGCGCCGGAACTCGTTCCTCACCAGATCATCTCCGGGTAGCCCCTGCCGCCTTCGGCCCAGACCTCGGCCCACACGTCTTCGTCGCCGGGACGGCACAGGAAGCCGTCCAGCATGCCCCCGACCGGCTGCACCTGGTCGAGGTACATCGCCGGCTGCCCGACGATCACGCCGCGGAGCGTGAGCAGGCCGTAGAGCGCGGACCGGCCGGCGTCGTCGAGCCGCTTGAGCGCGCCCCACTCGTCCGGGATGAGGACGACGTCGAGGCCGCGCGGCGGGTGCGCGGTCCGGGTGATCAGCTCGCCGCCGATCCAGGCGCGGCCGGACGGCATGATCCGCCGGGCGACGCCGAGGTAGCTGTTGAGCGCGCTGAACAGGATCTCGCGTTCGTTCTGGTGCGGGGCGTCGAACACCAGGCGTTCGTAGACGTCGGCGAGGTCGCCCGCGTGCCGGCCCGGTGGCAGGACCTGCTGCGCCGTCCAATGGGGGAGCGCCACGCCACCCCCTCCTCAGCCCTCGCTCACAGTGCGTAGCCGAACTTACCAGGATGGGTGTCAGCCACCGCGCCCAGGCTGCTGCGGCCACTGCGGGGCCTCTTCGGACTCCGGCCAGGCGGGCTCCTCTTCGGTGGGCCAGTCCTCGGCCTGCGCACCGCGCTGAGGGGGCAGGGGAAGGTGGCCCTCGCGGTGGCCGACGGGATCCTGTTCGTCGTCATCGGGCGCGCCGGCCCGGCGATCGGGCGGGTGCTGCGCCCAGGCGGCGGGGATGAACTGGGTTTGCTCGGTCGAGAGCGGGGGCGGGGGCTCGTACGCCGGTTCCGCTTCGGGTTTTTCTTCGCGCGCGGGCTGGGGGCTCTTGGTGGTGCGCAGGACGAGCCACGACGTCAGCGCGCCGAGGGCGAAGGCGACGATCAGCCACAGCCAGATCTGCCCGAACAGCCAGAACATCAGCTCATCACCCCTCAAACGACCGTGATCTCGACACGCCGGTCTTCTTCGCCGCCGGTGGCCGGCCGGGTGTCGCCCAGCCCCCGGTAGGTCACGCGGTTGGTGGTCAGGCCGTTGGTGGTGAGGATCCGCGCGACGGCCCGGGCGCGGTCCCGCGAGAGCTTGAGGGCGGCACTCTCCCCGCCGGGACCCCGGGCGACGTGCCCGGTGACGCGGTACCGGAACCCGGCGGGCGCCTTGGCGAGGGCGATGGCAACGGATCGAGCGGCCTGTTCGCCCTCCGGGGTGAGCTTCGCGGTGTCGGGCTGGAAGGCGATCGGGGCTTCGGTGAGCATCCGATCGATCTCGGCTTGGACGCCGGCCTTGTCGGTGGGCGGAGGAGCCGTGGTGCTGGTGGTGGGCGGCGGGCTCGGCGTGGTCGTGGCCGGGGTCGTCGGCGTGGTCGCGGTGGTGCTGGGGGCCACGGGGATGACGTCGCCGTTGACCTTGGCGGCCCGGACGCCGTCGACGTTCTGCACGATTTCGAGGGCCCGCAGCGCTTGCCCGGGCGGGAACCCGCTGAGGGTGGCATCCCGGCCGTCGAACCGGACATCCCCGGTGGGCAGCCCGGCTTGGAAGAGAGCGGCTTGGGCCCGGGCGGTGAGGTCGCGTTCGATGCCGCCGGACCGAGTCCAGGTGGCGACCCCCGCGAGCAGCGCTGTGACCAGCACCGCAACCGGGACCACGAGGATCCAGCGCCGACGCATAAAGGGACTGTAAGCCGGGTGCGGCAGCTTGGCGACCTGAATCCGGGTGGTCATCCACAAGTTGTCCCCAGGGGAGTCGACATGTGGACAACTCGGAGGATCGTGTTCGGTTGGGCACTTTCTGTCGGAGGGCGGCGGTAGGCTGGAGACGGGTGGTTCCCCCTGGGAGGGTGGGCCAGGTCCGGGGGTGTTTTGGGGCGGTTCCGGGCCGCTGCGGTGTCGCGAATGACTCATTCGGGACGTTCGAGGGCGCCCGGGCCAGTGGACCTTTGAGGGCGCCCGGACCAGCGGAACTTTGCCAGCGCCTGCCGATGCCGGGTTGGGCTCCGGCGGAGGCGGTCGGTGCTGTTGTGGGGCCTGCTGGCCTCTGCTCGGAGGTGCCGCTGACTCGGGCTGTTCCGGGTGCCCACCACCCCGAAGCTCGATTGTCACTACGGACGGTGGTGCCGGGTCAAGGCGGGAAAGCGTGCCTTGACCCGGCACCACCG
>NZ_JBSGJD010000271.1:0-12605 GCF_053605405.1 Amycolatopsis sp. NPDC003861 | reverse complement strand
GGCGTGACGGCCGCTGAGGCGGCTGCGTATCGGGTCGGCAGGGGGGTGTGGCCGGTGGGGCTTGGCGGGACGGGGGGCGAGCGCTCGGTCGAAGCCGGGCCTGCGGCCCAGGCCGGGCCTGCGGCCTAAGCGGCCCCGGCCGAAGCCAGCCCCAGCCGAAGCCGGGCCTGCGGCCCAAGCGGACCCTGGCCGAAGCCAGCCCAAGCCGAAGCCGGGCCTGCGGCCCAAGCGGACCCTGGCCGAAGCCGGGCCTGCGGCCCAAGCGGACCCCGGCCGAAACCAGCCCAGCCGAAGCCAGCCCCGGCCGAAGCCGGGCCTGCGGCCCAAGCCGGCCCAAGCGGACCCTGGCCGAAGCCAGCCCGACCGAAGCCAACCCCGGCCAAAGCCGCCCCTCGACCAAAAGCGGAACCCGACCAAAGTCGTACCCCCGGCCATACCTGAGGATGCCGCGCTCTGCGGAACACCACCGGTACCCTTCGGAAAGCGAACACCGAAATCGGACGTGGGTACCAGGGGGTACGAGCTGTGCACATCGACCAATGGCTGGAGGCGATCCCGCCGCTCTCGGTGTACCTGATCGTCGGTGCGGTGATCATGATCGAGAGCCTCGGGATTCCGCTGCCCGGCGAGATCGTGCTGGTCAGCGCGGCCCTGCTCGCGTCGCAGCACAGCAACCTGAGCCCGCTCTGGATCGGGATTCTGGCCAGTGCCGGCGCCATCATCGGTGACAGCATCGGGTACTTCATCGGGAAAACCGGTGGGCAACGGCTGTTCGCCTGGGCCGGCCGGAAATTCCCGAAGCATTTCGGGCCGGCGCACCTGGCCAACGCCGAACGGATCTTCAACAAACGTGGTGTGTGGGCCGTCTTCCTCGGGCGGTTCATCGCGTTCCTGCGGATCCTCGCCGGGCCTCTCGCCGGGTCGCTGCGGATGCACTACCCGAAGTTCCTGCTGGCGAACGCCGCCGGGGGCATCGTCTGGGCCGGGGGTACCACCGCCGCCGTCTACTACCTCGGCGTGGTGGCCGAAGAGTGGCTCGGCCGGTTCTCCAAGTTCGGCCTGGTGGCCGCCGTCCTCATCGGCGTGGTGGTCTTCTTCGTCATGAAGAAGCGCCTCGGCCGGAACCACCCGGAAGAGGAAAAGCAGGAAGAGACCGCCGCCTAGACCGCGACCAGCTCCCGCTTGGGCGCGAACCGCAACGAGCCCAGCAGCACCCCGGCGATCACGACGGCCGCCGCGCCGACCTCCAGCCAGGTCGGGCGCTCGCCCAGGATCAGGAACGACGCCGTCAGCCCGACCACCGGCACCAGCAGCGAGAACGGCGACACCACGCCCGCCGGGTTGCGGCGCATCAGCGTCGTCCACAGGCCCGAACCGACGACCGTGCCGATCAGCACCACGTACGTCAGCCCGGCGAGCGCGGTGAGGCCGGTCGGGGTGCCGAGCGTCGTCAGCGAACGCCACTGCGCGGCCGGGCCCTCCATGACCAGCGACAGCGCGAACATCGGCAGCGGCGGCACCACCGACATCCACAGCGTGAAGTGCAGCGGGTTGTCCGGCTCGGCCTTGCGCGTGCTCAGGTTGCCGAACGCCCAGCTCAGCGCGGCCAGCAGGGTCAGGACCATCGGCAGCAGCGCGGCGTGCCCGGACTGCTGCCACGCGATCGCGGCCATCCCGGCCACCGCCAGCGCGATGCCCGCCAGCTGGTGCGGCGTGACGCGTTCGCGCAGGAAGACGGCGCCGAGCAGCACCGTGAACGGCGCCGACGCCTGCAGCACCAGCGACGCCAGCCCGGTCGGCATCCCGCTGTCCATCGCGATGAACAGGAACGCGAACTGGCCGGTGCCGAACCCGAGGCCGTAGCCGAGCAGGTGCCGCACCTTCACCTTCGGCCACGGCACGAACAGGATCGTCGGCACGGCGATCACGGCGAACCGCAGCGCGCCCGCGAACACCGGCGGGAATTGCCCGAGTGTGGCGTGGATGGCCAGGAAGTTCAGGCCCCACAGGACGGCGACGAGCACGGCGAGCAGACGGTCACGAGCGGGCATGCCTCCACTGTGACAACGCCGACCGTGAAGGACCAGCGAGAATATCTGCAGGAACCTTGTAGCGGAGCTTCAAGTACAGTGACGGCGTGGATCTGGGCCGGTTGCGCACGTTGCGGGAGTTCGCCGACCGCGGGAGCGTGACGGCGGCCGCGCGTGCCCTGCACTGCACGCCGTCCGCGGTTTCGCAGCAGCTGCGCGCGTTGCAGGGCGAAGTCGGCCTGCCGCTCACCGAGCCCGCGGGCCGGGGCCTACGGCTGACCGACGCCGGCCGCGCGCTGGTCGCCCGCGCCGATGAGGTGCTCGCCGCGCTCGAACGGGCCGAGTCCGAACTGGACACCTACCGCAGCGCGCCGCGCGGGCGGGTGCGGATCGCCATCTTCCAGTCGGCCGGCTTGATGCTGCTGCCGGGGCTGCTGTCGCGCGTCGCCGGGTACGACGGCCTGGAGGTCGACGTCCGGGACGTCGACATGACGCCGCCGGAGGTGCCTGGCCTGGTCGCGGACTACGACATCGTCGTGGCGCACCGCGACGAGCACGCGCCGGAGTTCGACTCGAGCCGCCTCGAGGTGGTGCCGTTGCTGCGCGAACCGCTCGACGTCGCGCTGCCGACGGGGCACCGGCTGGCGAACCGGCGCCGCGTCGAACTGGCCGAGCTGGCGGACGAACGCTGGATCGGCGTCGACCACGGCTTCCCGGTGGACGACGTGCTGCGCTCGCTGACCGTCCGCACCGGCGTGCGGCCGGTTGTCGTCCAGCGGATCAACGACTTCCGGATCACCGAGCGGCTGGTCGCGGCCGGGCACGGCATCGCACTGGTGCCGCGCTACACGATCGACACCCGCCGGGGCAGTGGCCTGGTCAGCCGGCCGCTGGCCGGGATCCGCGCGGCCCGGCTGGTGGAGGCGGTGTGCCGCACGGGCGCGCTGCAGCGTCCGGCGGTGGCCAAGGTGATCGACGAACTCCGCGCGGAGATCGCCCAGCTCACCGCTTGAAGCCGCGCAGGTAGCCGAGCGCGATGCCGAGCGCGTCCTGCAGCGCCGTGAGGTCGTGGCGGATGTGGGCCAGCAGCAGTCCACCTTGGACGGACGTCATCGCCGCCTGCGCGAGCCGGGCCGGGTCGGCGTCCGCGGCCAGTTCTCCGTTGTCCTGCAAGGCTTTCAGCCCGCGCGCCAGGTGGGACTCCCACGTCCGGTAGGCCTGGTCGACCAGCGGGGCCAGCTTCGGGTTGTCGCCCACCTCGCCCGCGAGGTTGCCCAGCGGGCAGGCGATCGGCCCGCCAGCGCGGCGGTGGACGTCGAGCAGCTGCTCGGTCCACGTCTCGAGGTCGGCCCAGGACGCCAGCGTGAAGATGGCCGGCTGGTTGCCGAGGATCTGCTCGAGGTACCGGTCGATCACGGCCGCGACCAGCTGTTCCTTGTTCTTGAAGTAGTGGTACATCTGCGATTTCCCGGCGCCGCTCGCGGCCAGCACCTTGTCGACGCTCGTGCCCGCGACGCCGTCGACGTACATCAGGCCCGCCGCCGCGTCGACGATCGCGTCGCGCGTGCGCTTGCCGCGCGGGGTCGAAGCCGCTTGCGCCTCCATGTACCGAATAGTACAGTTCGGCACACTGTACCGATCAGTACAACGAACTGAGGGGGAGCCATGACGCTCGACCAGGCCCTGACCGGGCTCAACGACCAGCTCCGCGGCGCCCTGCCGCCGGAGATCGCCGAGGTCCTCGAGGCGGACCGCCGCCGTGCCGCGACGGACTTCGCCGAGGTGGGCGCCAAGATCGAGGACTTCGAGTTGCCTGGCGCCGACGGGACGCCGACGCGCTTGGGTGAACTCGTCGCCGATGGGCCGGCGGTGCTCGTGTTCTACCGCGGCCAGTGGTGCCCGTACTGCAACCTGACGCTGCGCACCTACCAGCAGGAACTGCTGCCCGAGCTGGAGAAGCGTGGTGTGACCCTGGCGGCGATCAGCCCGCAGCGGTCGGACGGCCCGGCGCCGGACCTGGCGTTCCCGGTGCTTTCCGACGTCGGGAGCACCGTCGCGCGCGGGCTCGGGCTGAGCTATCCGGTCTCCGATGTCGTCCGCGAGGCGATGAAGACGCTGGGGACGGACCTCGAGGAGGTCAACGGCAGCTGGGAGCTGGTCCACCCGGCCGTCGTCGTGGTCGGCCGCGACCGGATGATCCGGTACATCGACGTCCACCCGGACTTCGTCACGCGGACCGAACCGGCGGACATCCTCAAAGCGCTCTAGCCGACCGTTTCACGCTGTAGGTGATCACCGAACCCAGGATCAGGGCCACGGCCAGGGAGAGCAGCAGGCTGATCCCGGGTTCGGTGACGATCCGGCCGCCGGCGTAACCGAGGAAGGCCACGTACGACGTCCAGAGTGTGACGCCGATGGCCGAGGCGGCGAAGAACTCCGCCGGCGGCCATCGGAGTGACCCGGCGAGGAGGGCGCCGAGCGTCCCGCCCGACGGCAGCCAGCGGGCGACCACCAGCACCGGCCGGGGATGGCGCTGCAGCCGCCCGTCGAGCCAGCCGAGGCCGGCGGCAACCTTCTTCCGCCTGCTCAGCCGGTCCAGCGCCGCCCGGCCACCGAACCGGCCGAGGGCGTAGAGCGCCTGGTCGGACGCCAGGCACCCGGCACTCGCCACGGCGATCACCAGCGCCAGCGACGTCCCGCCCTGCGCCGCCGAGATGCCCATGCCGAGGATGGTCACCTCGGTGGGCAGCAGCGGCACGAGCGCGACGACGAACAGCACCAGCAGTCCCGCCGTCGATCCGTCCACACCTCCATTAACCGCCGGCCCGCCGCCGGGCACTCCCGATCGACGGGGACTCACAGCAACCCGACAGCTCTTCCACAGACTCGGGGAAACCATGCCAGGAGTTGTCATGGTTCGCCGTGAGGCTGAACGCATGAACACACTTTCCGGAAAAGTCGCCCTGGTGGCGGGCGGGACGCGCGGCGCGAGCCGGGCGATCGCCGTCGAACTCGGCCGCGCGGGCGCTTTCGTGTACGTGACCGGCCGGACGACCCGTGCCGGACGGTCCGAAGTGGACCGCCCGGAGACGATCGAGGAGACGGCCGAGCTGGTCGAGCGGGCGGGTGGCGAGGCGGAAGCGATCCGCGTCGACCACCTGGTGCCGGAGGAGGTCGAGGCGCTGGCCAAGCGGATCGAGCGCCTCGACATCCTGGTCGACGGCCTCTGGGGCGGCGACCAGCACCTCGGCTGGGGCAAGCCGGTGTGGGAGCACGACCTGACGGCGGGCCTGCGCATGATCCGCCTCGGCATCGACGCGCACCTGATCACCAGCCACTTCCTGCTCCCGCTGCTGATCGGCCGCCCGGGCGGCCTGGTCGTCGAGCTGACCGACGGCACGGCCGAGTACAACGCGAAGTACCGCGAGGGGACGTCGCTGCCGTTCTACCTGGCGAAGGCGTCGGCGCACCTGCTGGCGATCGGCGAGGCGGCCGAGCTGGCTGCCTTCGGGGCGACCGCGGTCGGCTTCACACCGGGCTACCTGCGATCGGAGGCGATGCTGGAGCACTACGGGGTGACGGAGGAGAACTGGCGAGACGCCTGCTCGCGGGTGCCGCACTTCGCGATCGCCGAGTCGCCGACGTTCTGCGGCCGCACGGTGGTGGCCCTGGCGGCGGACCCTGCGCGGCAGCGGTGGTCCGGGCAGACGGTGAGCAGCGGCCAGCTGGCGAAGGAGTACGAGGTGAACGACCTCGACGGCAGCCGCCCGGACGCCTGGCGGTACATGCGGGAGGTGGCGGACGCGGGCAAACCGGCGGATACGACCGGTTACCGCTGAGCGTTGCGGGCGGCCAGCTTCGCGCCGATCGCGGCCAATTCCGCCCGCAGCGAAGCCGGCTCCAGCACCTCGACACCCGGGCTGAGCGCGACCAGCTGGCCGAGGCCGATCTCGTCGTCTTCCAGGGCGAGTTCGGCCTCGGCCCAGCCGTCGGCGTCCGCCGCGCCCAGCGATACCACCGTGTCCCCGAGGTGCTCCCCGCCGAACACCCGCCGCAGCTCGCGGACCGCCGTCCGGTCCAGCCGGGCTCGGACTCGCAGCGGCCGGGCGACCTGCTCGAACGTCGCGGAAGACACCCGCCACCACTCGGCCAGGTCAAACTCCTCAGGCCGCTCGAAAGCCGTCTCGAGCTGGGCCGTCGAGAGGATCCGCGACACCCGGTACGTCCGCAGCGCGTCGTCCGGGACCACCCGCGCGACCAGGTACCAGACCCCCGCCTTCAGCACGAGCCCCAGCGGTTCGAGCTCGCGCGCGGCCACCTTGTCGCTACGCCGGTAGGTGATCGAGAGGCGGCGCTGCGCCCAGACCGCCTCGACGACCGAGGCCAGGGACGGCGGCTCGTCGGCGGCACCGAACCAGCCCGGCGCGTCCAGGTGGAACCGCCCGGCCACCAACGCCGCGTGTTCCTGCAGCTCGGCCGGCATGCCCGCGGACACCTTGGCCCGCGCCGCGCTGCTCGCCGTGTCCAGGCCGAGGCCCGCCAGCGCGGAAGGCACCCCGAGCGCGAAGAGCGCGACGGCCTCGCGCGCGGTGAGGCCGTCGAGCCCGGAGCGCCAGCCGTCGACCAGGCGGAAGCCACCGTGCCGGCCTTGCTCCGTCCACAGCGGAACGCCCGCTTCGCGCAGCGCCGCGAGGTCGCGGTGCATCGTCCGCTCCGAAACGCCCAGCTCCGCAGCGAGCTCGGCGGCGGTCGCGCTGCGCCGCCGTTGCAGCGTGAACAGCAGCGCGACCAGCCGCTCGGCCCTCACCGGTTGGCGCGGTTCACCGCCGAGACGACCGCGCGCAGCGACGCCGTGACGATCGACGGGGCGATGCCGATGCCCCAGAACACGCGGTCGGAGATCGCGCACTCGATGTACGACGCCGCACGCGCGTCGTCGCCCGGGGAGAGCGTGTGCTCGCTGTAGTCCAGGAGGCGCAGGTCGTACCCGACCGTCGACAGCGCGTCGAAGAACGCCGCGATCGGGCCGTTGCCGCGGCCGGTGACCTCGTGCTCGTCACCCTCCACGCGGACCGTCGCGGTGATGTCGTACTCGCCGTCGCCGTTGTCGCGGACGTGCTGGCGGACCAGCTCCAGCGGCGTCTTCAGCTCCAGGTACTCGGCCGAGAAGGCGTTGTACATCGTCGTCGGGTCGACCTCGCCGCCCTCGGAGTCGGTGTAGCGCTGGATGACCTTCGAGAACTCGATCTGCAGCCGGCGCGGCAGGTCGAGCTGGTGCTCGGCCTTCATGATGTAGGCGACGCCGCCCTTGCCGGACTGCGAGTTCACCCGGATCACGGCCTCGTACGTGCGGCCGACGTCCTTCGGGTCGATCGGCAGGTACGGGACCTCCCACGGGTGCTCGTCGACCGGTACGCCCGCCTTGTCCGCGGCGTCCTTCAGCGCGTCGAGGCCCTTGTTGATGGCGTCCTGGTGGCTGCCCGAGAACGCGGTGAACACCAGGTCGCCGCCCCACGGCGAGCGCTCGGGCACCGGCAGCTGGTTGCAGTACTCGACCGTCCGCTTGATCTCGTCCATGTCGGAGAAGTCGATCTGCGGGTCGATGCCCTGGCTGTAGAGGTTCATGCCCAGCGCGACCAGGTCGACGTTGCCGGTGCGCTCGCCGTTGCCGAACAGGCAGCCTTCGATCCGGTCCGCGCCGGCCTGGTAGCCCAGCTCGGCGGCGGCGATGCCGGTGCCGCGGTCGTTGTGCGGGTGCAGCGACAGGATCACCGAGTCGCGGCGGGCCAGGTTCCGGCTCATCCACTCGATCGAGTCGGCGTAGACGTTCGGGGTGGCCATCTCGACGGTGGCCGGCAGGTTCAGGATCACCGGCTTCTCCGGCGTCGGCTGCCAGATCTCGGTGACGGCGTTGCAGACCTCGAGCGCGTAGGACAGCTCGGTGCCGGTGTAGGACTCCGGCGAGTACTGGAACCGGAAGTCGGTGTCCGGCTGCTTCGCGGCCAGCTCGACGACCAGTTCGGCGGCCTGCGTGGCGATCTTCTTGATGCCCTCGCGCTCCTCGCGGAAGACCACGCGGCGCTGCAGGATCGACGTCGAGTTGTAGATGTGAACGATCGCGCGCGGCGCGCCTTCGAGGGCCTGGAAGGTCCGCTCGATCAGCTCGTGGCGGCACTGGGTCAGCACCTGGATGCTGACGTCGTCCGGGATGGCGTGGTCTTCGATGATTTCGCGGACGAAGTCGAAGTCCGTCTGGGACGCGGCCGGGAAACCGACCTCGATCTCCTTGTAGCCCATGCGGACCAGCAGGTCGAAGAACTTGCGCTTGCGCGCCGGCGACATCGGGTCGATCAGGGCCTGGTTGCCGTCACGCAGGTCGACGGCGCACCACAGCGGCGCGCGGTCGATGCGCTTTCCGGGCCAGGTGCGGTCGGGCAGGTCGATGTTCTCGACCAGGTCGTACCAGGGGCGGTAGCGGTGCACCGGCATGGACGTGCCGCGCTGGGTGTTCCAGGCGGGCTGGCCGGCGGGCGCGGGACGAGAAGGTTTGCGGATCTTGCTCATGGGATTTGGGGTGTCTCCAGCTCGACGGGTGCGACCGGCACCACGAAGCCCCGCGACGGGGAGCCGGTCCGGTCAGGCCCCGTCGCGGCAGCGAAGCAGGAGAGCACGCGCCACGGCCCCACCATAACCACGGAACGCTCGGTGAGGGAAGCCGGGCCGCGATGCATTCGTTACTCACATGGTTACTTGTGGGTAGCAATCGGCGTAGTGGCGTGCGAAACTGCGGGCATGGGTGAGCACGCAGAGTCGTCGTCGGAGGAGACCCGCGTCTCCGGCCGCGCGGCCGTCGACTGGCGCCAGACCCGGGGCAAGGTCGCCTCGCTGGTGGCGTCGGTCGTCCGCTGGGTCGGGCTGGTCTTCGCCGCGTTCCTGGTGATCCACGTGATCTTCACGGTCGGCTCGGCCAACCCGGACAACGGCATCGTGTCGTTCGTGAAGTCCTGGGCGGACAGCCTCGCGCTGGGCTTCAGCGACCTGTTCACGCCGAGTGACGAGAAGCTGCGCGTGCTGGTGAACTACGGCATTGCGGCGATCTTCTGGATGGTCGTGTCGGGGATCCTGGCCAAGGTCATCCGCCGCGTGGGCGGCGCTTCCTGACGCGTGACCGCGCCACGGCACCGACGCGGCGCGGTTCGCTTCGCCGATCCAGTGTGATCAAGGCCCGTGACTCGCGTGATCGAAACCGGAACTCCTGTGATCGGGGCCGGAACTCGCGAGTCCCGGCCCCGATCACGCGAGATACGGCTTCGATCACGCGAGCCCCGCCGGGAATCACGCGAGTCCCGGCTTAGAGCGCCGGCTCGCCCCACTGGCCGGTGAACGCGAACTCCTCCAGCGGCAGCCGCACCCGGTCCGCCTTCTCGCGCTCGATCCGCCAGTCCTCCTCCAGCACGTCCGGCGACGCCGGCGACCCCACGGCGATCGCCACCTTCGGGACGGCGTCCTCCGGGAGTGAGAACGCCGCCTGGACCGCGTCCGGCGAGAAGCCAGCCATCTGGTGCGCGATCAACCCCAGCTCCACCGCCTGCAGCACCAGGTTCTCCGACGCCAGCCCCAGCCCGTACTCGGCGTACGGCACCGCGCCCTTCTCGTTCGTCGTCACCATCACGCCGATCAGGAGCAGGCTCGCCCGGTGGGCCCACGCCTGGTTGCCCGAGTTCAGCGTCCCCAAGATCGCGTCGAACGACGGGGTGCCGCGGACGCCCACCAGGTAGCGGGCCGGCTGGGTGTTGCCGAACGACGGCGCCCAACGGGCCGCCTCCAGCAACGCCCGTACCTGCTCGTGGGTGACGACGGCTGACTCGTCGTAGGCCCGGGGGCTCCACCGTTCCGCCATCAGGGTTGCGATCGGGACGCTCGTCACAGCTGGCTTTCGCACGATCCCGACCCTACCCACGAGTGCTGTGCGTCACTCGGGCGGAAGGGCTCCGCGCATTCCGTTGGCATCGCGGAAGATTTACTTCCCGGACCGCCGCCGGACGGGTGCGCCCCACGTCAAGAGGGTGGCGGGCCGCCGAAGCCCCGGTAGGCTCCAGTTCAAATCATGGGACGCGGGGGCTCTCCGGTGCCCACCAGGGAGCCGCCCGGCCCGCGAGGAGGTTCGGGCGTGGCCCTCGTGGTCCAGAAGTACGGCGGATCGTCGCTGGAAAGTGCCGACCGGATCAAGCGCGTGGCGGAACGGATCGTCGCGACGAAGAAGGCGGGCAACGACGTCGTCGTCGTCTGCTCGGCGATGGGTGACACCACCGACGAGCTGCTCGACCTGGCGCAGCAGGTCAACCCGGCGCCGCCGGAGCGGGAGATGGACATGCTGCTCACCGCCGGTGAGCGCATCTCGAACTCGCTGGTCGCGATGGCGATCGCGGCCCAGGGCGCCGAGGCGTGGTCGTTCACCGGTTCGCAGGCCGGCGTCGTGACGACGTCGGTGCACGGCAACGCGCGCATCATCGACGTCACCCCGAGCCGCGTCACCGAAGCCCTGGAGCAGGGCTACATCGCGCTGGTCGCCGGCTTCCAGGGCGTCGCGCAGGACACCAAGGACATCACCACGCTGGGCCGCGGCGGCTCGGACACCACCGCCGTCGCGCTGGCCGCCGCGCTGAACGCCGACGTCTGCGAGATCTACTCCGATGTGGACGGTGTGTACACCGCCGACCCGCGGGTGGTGCCGGACGCGAAGAAGCTCGACACCGTCACGTACGAAGAGATGCTCGAGCTCGCCGCGAGCGGGTCCAAGATCCTGCACCTGCGGTCGGTCGAGTACGCGCGCCGCTACGGCGTCCCGATCCGAGTCCGTTCTTCCTACAGCGACAAGCCGGGCACGACGGTGACCGGTTCTATCGAGGAGATCCCCGTGGAACAAGCCCTGATCACCGGTGTGGCGCACGACCGCTCCGAAGCCAAGATCACGGTGACCGGGGTGCCGGACACCACCGGTGCCGCGGCCCGGATCTTCCGCGTGATCGCCGACGCCGAGATCGACATCGACATGGTGCTGCAGAACGTGTCCAGCACCGTCTCCGGCCGCACCGACATCACGTTCACGCTGTCGAAGGCCAACGGCGCCAAGGCCGTCAAGGAACTCGAGAAGGTCAAGGAGGAGATCGGCTTCGAGTCGGTCCTCTACGACGACCACGTCGGCAAGGTGTCGCTCGTCGGCGCCGGGATGCGCTCGCACCCGGGTGTCACGGCGACGTTCTGCGAGGCGCTGGCCGAGGCCGGCGTCAACATCGAAATCATCAACACCTCGGAGATCCGCATCTCGGTGCTGATCCGGGACGCGCAGCTCGACGACGCCGTGCGCGCGATCCACGAGGCGTTCGAACTCGGCGGCGACGAAGAAGCCGTCGTCTACGCGGGGAGTGGTCGCTGATGGCGGACGGGCTGCGGGTCGGGGTGGTCGGCGCGACCGGCCAGGTCGGCGCGGTGATGCGCAAGCTGCTGGCGGAGCGGGAGTTCCCGATCGCCGAGCTGCGCTACTTCGCTTCGGCGCGCTCGGCGGGGACGAAGCTTCCCTGGCGCGACACCGAAATCACGGTCGAGGACGCCGAGACGGCCGATCCGTCCGGTTTGGACATCGCGCTGTTCTCGGCGGGCGGCTCGACGTCGAAGGCGCAGGCCCCGCGGTTCGCCGCGGCGGGGGTCACGGTGATCGACAACTCCTCGGCGTTCCGGATGGACCCGGACGTGCCGCTGGTCGTCAGCGAGGTCAACCCGCAAGCCGTCAAGGAGGCGCGGAAGGGGATCATCGCGAACCCCAACTGCACCACCATGGCCGCGATGCCGGTGCTGAAGCCGCTGCACGACGAGGCCGGGCTGGTCCGGCTGGTCGCTTCGACGTACCAGGCGGTGTCCGGCAGCGGGCTGGCCGGCGTCGACGAGCTCGCCGGGCAGGTGAAGGCGGCGGCCGAGCACGCTTCGCTGCTGACCCACGACGGCGCGGCGATCGAGTTCCCGCAGCCGGAGAAGTACGTCCGCCCGATCGCGTTCAACGTCCTCCCGATGGCCGGGTCCATTGTGGACGACGGCGAGCTGGAAACGGACGAGGAGAAGAAGTTCCGCAACGAGAGCCGCAAGATCCTGAGCATCCCGGGCCTCGGCGTCTCGTGCACCTGCGTGCGCGTGCCGGTGTTCTCGGGGCACTCGATCTCGGTGAACGCGGAGTTCGAGCGGCCGCTGTCGGTCGAGCGCGCGACGGAGCTGCTGACGCACGCGGCCGGGGTCGAGCTGTCGGAGATCCCGACCCCCCTGCAGGCGGCGGGCAACGACCCGAGCTACGTCGGCCGCATCCGGGTGGACCAGGGCGTCGAGGGCGGTCGCGGGCTGGTGCTGTTCATCTCGAACGACAACCTGCGCAAGGGTGCGGCGCTCAACGCCGTGCAGATCGCGGAGCTGGTGGCCCAGCAGATCTGACCACAGTGGACAGCTGAATAATCGCTTGGCCGTTTCGCGGCGCTCGGGGGATCCTGAGCGCCCCCAAAAGCCGATAGGAATATGACACCTATTAACTCC
>NZ_JBSGJD010000270.1:0-12740 GCF_053605405.1 Amycolatopsis sp. NPDC003861 | reverse complement strand
GCACCGAACGCCACATTGGGTGCGTTCAACGCACCGAACGCCACATTGGGTGCGTTCAACGCACCGAACGCCACATTGGGTGCGTTCAACGCACCCAACGCCACATTGGGGCGCTCGGGGCTAGCGGCCCGCCGGGGTCACGTTCAGCATCATCCCCGCCAGCCCGCGCGCCCGGACCGACAGCTTCTTCGCCACATCGCTCAACACCACCGAAGCCGGGGCCTCCGGCTCCGACAGCACGATCGGCGTGCCCGCGTCCCCCTGGGTGACCACCCGCGGGTCCATCGGGACCTGGCCCAGCAGCGGCACCTCGGACCCGATCGACTTGGACAGCGAGGAAGCCACCGTCTCGCCGCCGCCGGAGCCGAACAGCTCGAGGCGAGAACCGTCCGGCTGCTCCAGCCACGACATGTTCTCGATGACCCCCGCCACGCGCTGACGCGTCTGCAGCGCGATCGCACCCGCGCGCTCCGCCACCTCGGCCGCCGCCTGCTGCGGTGTCGTCACCACCAGGATCTCCGCGTTGGGGATCAGCTGGGCCACCGAAATCGCGATGTCGCCCGTGCCCGGGGGCAGGTCCAGCAGCAGGATGTCCAGATCGCCCCAGAACACGTCCGCCAGGAACTGCTGCAGCGCCCGGTGGAGCATCGGGCCGCGCCAGACCACCGGGGTGTTGCCCGGGGTGAACATGCCGATCGAGATCACCTTCACGCCGTGGGACTGCGGCGGCATGATCATCGTGTCGACCTTGGTCGGCTTCTCGCGGGCGCCCAGCATGCGGGGGATCGAGTGGCCGTAGATGTCCGCGTCCACGACACCCACCGACAGCCCGCGCGCGGCCATCGCCGCCGCCAGGTTGACCGTCACCGACGACTTGCCCACGCCGCCCTTGCCCGACGCCACGCAGTACACCCGGGTCATCGAGCCCGGCTGTGCGAACGGGATCACCGGCTCGGCCACGTCGCCGCGCAGGGACTTGCGCAGCTCCGTGCGCTGCTCGTCGCTCATCACGTCCAGCTCGACCCGCACGTCGACGACGCCCGGCAGCTTCGACACGGCCTCGCGCGTGTCGTTGGTCAGCGTCGCCTTCAGCGGGCAGCCGGCCACCGTGAGGTAGATGCCGACCGTGACCACGCCGTCCGGCGCCACCGCCACGTCCTTGACCATGCCCAGGTCCGTGATGGGTTTCCGGATCTCGGGATCTTGCACGCTCTTCAGCGCGCTGCGGACGTCGTCGACGCTGGGGAGCTGCTGCGTACTGGTCACCCCGTCCATGTTACGAGCCGGTAGGAGTGCGGGACTTCCTGGGCTGGATGGACAGGTCCTCGCGGAGCCGGTCCAGCTCGGTGCGGAGGTAGTCGCGCGTCGCCACTTCGCCGATCGCCAGCCGCAGCGCCGCCAGCTCCCTGGCCAGGTATTCCGTGTCCGCCTTCGTCTGGGCCGCGCGGTTGCGGTCTTCCTCCAGGGAGACGCGGTCGCGGTCGTCCTGGCGGTTCTGCGCCAGCAGGATCAACGGCGCCGCGTACGCCGCCTGGGTGGAAAAGGCCAGGTTGAGCAGGATGAACGGGTACGGGTCCCACTGCAGCGAAACCGCCGTGATGTTCAGCACGATCCACACCACGACGATCAGCGTCTGCCAGAACAGGTACTTCCCGGTGCCCAGGAACCGGGCGATCCGCTCGGTGAACCGCCCGAACGAATCCGGGTCGATGTTCAGCCTGAACCGGTTCTGGCCGCGGGGCTGGTCGAGCCGCCGTCCCGAAGTCAGCTCAGGCACGGTCTTCCTCCAAGGTGTCGTGCAGCCCGGTCTCCCGCCAGTCCTCGGGCAGCAGGTGGTCGAGGACGTCGTCGACGGTCACCGCGCCGATCAGGTGGTCCTCGGTGTCGACGACCGGCCCGCAGGTCAGGTTGTAGGCCGCGAAGTAGCGGGTGACCTCGGCCAGCGACGCGCCCGGTTTCAGCGGCGGCAGCCCGGTGTCCACGGCACTGGCCACCAGCTCGGCCGGCGGCTCCCGCAGGAGCCGCTGGAAGTGGACGACGCCGACGTAGCGCCCGGTCGGCGTCGCGGTCGGCGGGCGGCAGACGAACACCATGCTGGCCAGCGCCGGCGGCAGTTCGGCGTTGCGGATGTGGGCCAGCGCCTCGGCGATCGTCGTGTCCGGGGTCAGCACCACCGGCTCGGGCGTCATCAGGCCGCCCGCGGTGTCCGACGAGTACTCCAGCAGCCGCTTGACCGGCGCCGACTCCTCCGGCTCCATCAGCTCCAGCAGCCGGCTCTGGTCGGCCGGGGCCAGCTCGGCCAGCAGGTCGGCCGCGTCGTCGGGGTTCATCGCCTCCAGGACGTCGGCCGCGCGCTCCTCGGCCAGGTAGGCCAGCAGCTCCTTCTGATCGTCGTCCGGCAGCTCCTCGATGACGTCGGCGAGGCGCTCGTCGTCCATCGCGTCGGCGACTTCGTGCCGGCGCTTGAGCGGCAGGTCGCGCACGGTGGCGGCGATGTCCGCCGGCCGCATCGTGTCGAACAGCATCAGCAGCTGGCCCGCGCCCTGGGGCTGGGCGCCCAGGTCGGCCAGGCCCAGCCCGGCCACCTCCGACCAGGGCAGCACCTGCATCGCGGCGCGGCGGCGGCCCAGTCCGACCCGCCGCTCGCGGATGGCCAGCTTGGCGAGCACCCAGTCCCGGGTGCGGGTCGGTTCCATCCCGGCGTCGACGACGGTGATCCGCGTGTCCGACCCGGCCAGCGTCGCGTGCGCGTCGAGCAGCTGGCCGAGCACCAGCACCTCGTTGGGGCGCTGGGTGAACTGGCGCATGTTGACCGAGCCGGTGGCGAGCGTCACCGCGGACGGCTCGATCGAGGTGACCCGCAGCATCGGGACGAAGACGCGGCGCCGGGTGCTCAGCTCGACGACCAGGCCGAGGATCCGCGGCGGTTGCGCGTCCAGGCGCAGCCCGGCCACCAGGTCGCGGACCCGGCCGATCGACTCGCCGTCGGGGCCGAATACCGGCAACCCGGACAGCTGAGCTGCGAAAACCCTGTTGACCCCGGCCATGCCGCTGACACTATCGGCTGGCCGCCCATGGAGCGATTTCCGCCACTGTGACGAAGGCCGGGTCGTCGCTGTCTTCGCCCGTCTCCGCGAACTCTTCGATCATCCAGATCCAGTTCTGCACTGCCCGCACGAGCGTCCAGGCCCGCGCTTGCGAAGCATCCAGCTCGTGCGAAGCGACGATCAGCGCGAACCGTTCGTCCAGTGTGGACTCGGTGAACCGGTTCCAGAACAGCGGGATGACCCCCCACTCGAGGTCACCGGCCAGCGGCTTCGGGTCGATGACGAGCCACGGCTCGCGGGTGCCGGCCAGGACGTTCTCGAAGTGCAGGTCCTCGTTCACCAGCGAGTCACCCGCCGACGGCCCGAGTTCGCGGCAGATCGCGACGGCGTCTTCGACCAGCCGCTTCTCGAACGGTTCGCCGAGTTCGGCCCAGCGGCGGGGGAGTTCCTCGGCCAGCCGCGCCGCCTCGGCCCGCAGCCGCCGCCGCATCGACGCCGGCGCCGGGACGGCCAAACGCTGCGCCAGGCCGCCGATGAGCGGGATCGCCGAGCGCAGCGGGAGGTCGTCGAGGGTGCGCCCGGCGTCGAGCCGTTCGAGGAGCAGGACGCCGTCGTCCGGCGCGGATTCCAGCAGCAGCACCGCACCCCGGCCGGCCCATGTGGACAGTGCGAGCGGCTCGTCGGCGGACTCCTCGTCGCGCCAGCCCAGCTTCAGCACCACCGGCGTGCCGTCGGGCAGGCGCGCGGGCTGCACCACGCCGACGTAGCCGTGCATCGCCTCGCCCTCGAACGTCAGGCTCCACTTCCGGGCGTACTCCGCGGCGAGCTCCGGCAGGGCAGCGAGCCAGGGGACCGCCTCCGGCCCGAGCACCTTCGGTGCGCGGGCGGCGAACAGCGGGGGGATGCGAAGGTCGGTCACGGCTCCAGCCTGGCAGCCGCGTCCAGCGCATTTCGTCAGCTGCCGGGCGGGCGTACGCTGGGCTTTCAAGGGGAAACGCAACCCCGGGAGCTGCCATGGTGGTGGAGATTCTCAGCGCCGTCGTCCTCGCGGGCGGGGTCTGGCTCGCGTCGAGCGTGCGCGTGGTGAAGCAGTACGAACGCGGGCTGATCTACCGGTTCGGGCGGGTGCGGTCCCGCGTCCGCGAACCCGGGCTGGCGGTGCTCGTGCCGTTCGCGGACCGGCTCCAGAAGGTCAACATGCAGATCGTGACCATGCCGATCCCGGCCCAGGACGGCATCACCCGCGACAACGTCACGGTCCGGGTGGACGCGGTCGTCTACTTCAAGGTCATCGACCCGGTCGTCGCGGCGGTCAACGTGCAGGACTACCGGTCGGCGGTCGGCCAGGTCGCGCAGACGTCGCTGCGCTCGATCATCGGCAAGAGCGAGCTCGACGACCTGCTGTCGAACCGCGAGCGCCTCAACGAAGGCCTGGAGCTGATGATCGACAGCCCGGCGCTGGACTGGGGCATCCACATCGACCGCGTCGAGATCAAGGACGTCGCGCTGCCGGAGGCGATGAAGCGCTCGATGTCGCGGCAGGCCGAGGCGGAGCGGGAACGGCGCGCGCGCGTCATCTCCGCCGACGGTGAGCTGCAGGCGTCGCACAAGCTCGCGCAGGCCGCGGCGACGATGGCCGACACCCCCTCGGCGCTGCAGCTGCGGCTGCTGGAGACCGTGGTGCAGGTGTCGTCGGAGAAGAACTCGACGCTGGTGCTGCCGTTCCCGGTGGAGCTGCTGAGGTTCCTCGACGCGCAGACACCGAAGGCGGCCCCGGCCCCGGCTCCGAAGGCCGAGCCCGAGCCCGAGCCCGAGCTCACCGAAGCGAAGCCGGAGGTGAACGGCCACGCGACACCGTCGCCGCGCAGCCCCGGCGACGCGGTGCTGCCGGCGGACTAGTTCAGGTAGCCGTTCGTGCCCAGGATGATCAGGGTGGTGAAGAAGCCGACCCACAGCGCGATCACGACGTAGCCGACGATGACGGCGGCCGTGGCCAGCCCGCGGCCGCCGGCCTCGCCGCGGTTGGTCTTGCTCAGCGCGATGTGGCCCATGATCAGCCCGGCGATCGCGGTGACACCGGAGCAGAAGCCGAGGATCGAGCACACGAGCGCGCCGATGGCCAGCGCGTTGTCCTGCGTGCGCGGCGCTGCGTACGGCTGCCCGTACGGCGCGGGCTGGCCGTACGGTGCCGGCGACGCGTACGGCTGCCCGTAGCCCGGCGGGTACGGCTGCTGGTAGGCCGGCTGCCCCGGGGGCGCGAACGGCGTGCCGGGGATGTAGGCCGCCGGCGTCTCGTACGCCCCGGGCGGCAACTGGCCGGGCTGCTGCGCGGCGACGGTCGTGTCCCAGGTCGGCTGCTCCGCGGCGACGGTGGTGTCGGCGGCGGCCGCGGGAGCGTCGGTTGCCGGGACGTCGGCCGCGGTGGCCGCCTCGGGTGCGGCCGGGGCCTCGGGCGTGGTGTCGTCCGGCGTCGCCGCGGCGATCGTGGCGTCGGGCGACGGCGGGTCGTAGTTCTCCGGCTGGTACGGCGCCGGGTCCGCCGGGGCCGGCGGGTCGTAGGACGCCGCGGTCGGGTCGGCGGCCGGGCGGTCCTTGTCCCCGGTCGGGTCGGTCATGACGGATCCCCTCGGTGCGGGTGGGAGGCCGGCGGCGCGGCGGAATTGTCGGTGGTCGCCGGTAGAGTCGAAAACGGGGGGCGCCCCGGCGGCCCGGTCAGCTCCAGGAGTCGAGGAAGCCGAGGGCGAACCCGAGGGCCACGAGCGCGATGTTGAGCGCGATCCCCACGTACCCCACGATGATCGCCGCCATCGCCACGCCCTGGCCGTCCGCTTCGCCGCGCTTGGCCTTGCCGTGGGCGATGTGGCCCATGACGATGCCCGCGATGGTGATCAGGAAGCACAGGAAGATGCCGAGGATCGAGCAGATCAGCGCGCCCACCGCCAGCCCCGAGCCCTCCCGCGGCTGCCCCGGCATCCCGGGGTAGCCCGGGCCCGGCGGGTACTGCGGGTAGCCGCCGCTCGGGTACTGCTGGCCGTAGCCGGGCTGGCCGTACCCGGGCTGCTGGTAGCCGCCCGAGGGTGGCTGCTGGCCGTACGGGTTGTTCGGATCCTGCGGGTAAGTCATGATCTCTCCCCTCCCCGCCGCACTTTACGGTGCCGGACCCGCTGAGCGTGAGCGCCCTCATAGCAGCGTTGCGGCTTTGGAGTCATACTCACCGGTAACCCAGCGCCGGGAGCGGCGTCGTACTCCGGAAAGGGAGCCGTGATGGCCCGTCTCGCCCAGACCGCCGGCCTGACCGACGTGCAGTCGGAGATCCTCGCCACCGTCCGCCAGTTCGTGGACAAGGAGGTCATCCCGCACGCCCAGGAGCTCGAGCACGCCGACACCTACCCCGCCGACATCGTCGCGGGCATGAAGGAGATGGGCCTGTTCGGGATCACCATCCCGGAGGAGTACGGCGGGCTCGGCGAGTCGCTGCTGACCTACGCGCTGGTCGTCGAGGAGATCGCGCGCGGCTGGATGAGCGTGTCCGGCGTGATCAACACCCACTTCATCGTGGCGCACATGATCTCCCGCCACGGCACCGAGGCGCAGAAACGGCACTTCCTGCCGCGGATGGCCACCGGCGAGGTCCGCGGCTCCTTCTCCATGTCGGAGCCCGACCTCGGGTCGGACGTCGCCGCGATCAAGACCAAGGCGAAGAAGACCGACGACGGCTACGTCATCGACGGCTCGAAGATGTGGCTGACGAACGGCGGGTCGTCCAACCTCATCGCGCTGCTGGTGAAGACCGACGAAGGCGCGGAGAAGCCCCACCAGAACCTGACGACGTTCCTGGTCGAGAAGCCCGAGGGCTTCGGCGAGGTGGCGCCCGGGCTGACCATCCCCGGCAAGATCGACAAGATGGGCTACAAGGGCGTCGACACGACCGAGGCGGTCTTCGACGGCTACGAGATCGGCGCCGACATGGTCCTCGGCGAAGCGCCGGGCAAGGGCTTCGCGTACATGATGGACGGTGTCGAGGTCGGCCGCGTGAACGTCGCCGCGCGCGCGTGCGGCATCGCGATCCGGGCGTTCGAGCTCGCGGTGGAGTACGCCCAGCAGCGCAAGACGTTCGGCAAGGCGATCGCCGAGCACCAGGCCGTGGCGTTCAAGCTGGCCGAGATGGCGACCAAGGTCGAGGCGGCGCACCTGATGATGGTGAACGCGGCCCGCCTCAAGGACTCCGGCGCGCGCAACGACGTCGAGGCCGGGATGGCGAAGCTGATCGCCTCCGAATACTGCGCGGAGGTCACGCAGGACGCGTTCCGCATCCACGGCGGTTACGGGTACTCCAAGGAGTACGAGATCGAGCGGCTGATGCGCGAGGCGCCGTTCCTGCTCATCGGCGAGGGCACCAGCGAGATCCAGAAGACGATCATCAGCCGCGGCCTGCTGCGGGAGTACAAATCGCGGTCCTGACGGACGTTTGTCGCTCTGTCGACAATTGACCGCCCGGCCTTTCGGGGTAAGCGGCTCGCACGGTCCGGGCGTTCTTGACAAGATGGACGCCCGGACAACGAGTGCGCAGGTGATGATGGTGAGTAGTCCCTTTGGCGGGGGGCGGGCGCCCGGTGGCCTGCCGCGGCTGCCGACCCCGCCGACCGGCTGGCCGATCGGGTCGTACGCGACCTACGGCGAAGCGCAGAAGGCGGTCGACTTCCTCGCCGACAGCGAGTTCGCCGTCGGCGACGTCACGATCGTCGGGGTCGACCTGATGCTCGTCGAGCGCGTGATCGGCAAGCTCAGCTGGGGCCGGGTGCTCGGCACCGGCGCGGTGTCCGGGGCCTGGTTCGGCCTGTTCGCCGGGCTGCTGCTCGGGTTGTTCGTCAACCAGGGCTTCGCGCTGCAGGTGCTCACCGGGCTGGTGCTCGGCGTGCTGTCCGGGCTGATGTTCGCCGCGATCGGGTACAGCATGTCGCGGGGCCGCCGGGACTTCTCCTCGGCGAGCCAGCTCGTCGCCGGCCGCTACGACGTCCTGTGTCAGCCGCGCTCGGCCGAACGGGGCCGGGAACTGCTCGCCAAGCTGGCCCTTAAACCGCCCTCCGCGAACCCCTGAAAAACCCCAGTTCCACCTGCGAAGAATCACGTTTCGGCGCGCGATCCGCTGGATCGTTACCGATACTGCTTGCGGGGTGTGATCGCCCGGCATAAGTTGGCCGACACCAGTCGGGCGGCCTCGCCCCGCAGCGCGGCGGCCCGAGCACTAGCACGTCGGGGTGCTGGCGCGGTTTCGCCTCATCGCGTCGCGGTGCCACCGGGTACCGCGGTAACCGGCGTGCACGCGGGTGAGGAGGCCTTATGGGGAAGAGGATCGGCGCGGGCAAACGAGGACGGTCGCCCGGCCGCACCGCCGTCCTGCTGGGGGCAGGGGCATTGGTGACCGGCATGCTCGCCGGGTGCGGGACGAGTTCCGGGCTGAAGATCAACATCTACATGTCGCCCGAGGACAACTTCCAGAAAGTGGTCGACGGCTGCAACCAGAAGGCGGCCGGCAAGTACGAAATCGTCTACAACAAGCTGCCCCGCGGGGCGGACGACCAGCGGCTGCAGATGGCGCGCCGGCTGGCGGCGGGTGACACCGCCATGGACATCCTGGGCCTCGACGTCACCTGGGTCTCGGAGTTCGCCGAGGCCGGCTGGGCCGAGGAGTGGACCGGCCAGAACAAGGCGGAGGCGTCGCAGGGCGTCCTGCAGGGGCCGCTCGACACGGCGACCCACAACGGGAAGCTGTACGCGGCCACGAAGAACACCAACGTCCAGCTGCTGTGGTACGACGACCGGCTGACGCCGAAGCCGCCGGCCACCTGGGACGAGATGATGCAGGAGGCCCAGCAGCTCAAGGGCCAGGGCAAGCCCTACCAGATCGTCTTCACCGGCGCGCAGTACGAAGGCCTGGTCGTCTTCTACAACACGCTGGTCGCGTCGATGGGCGGGCACATCCTGTCCGACGACGGCAAGTCCGTCGTGATGGACGACGGCGCGGTGAAGGCCCTGGAGCTGCTCAAGAAGGTCTCGACCTCCGGGCTCACCGACCCGTCGCTGAGCAACCAGAAGGAAGACGACATCCGGCAGGCGTTCCAGCGCGGGCAGGCCGCGTTCCAGCTCAACTGGCCCTACGTCTACGCCGCCTACGCCAAGGACAAGAAGGCCGACCTCCCGCACTTCAAGTGGGCGGTCTACCCCGAGGCCCAGGCCGGCATGCCCGCCCGGACCACCATCGGCGGGTTCGACCTGGCGGTGAGCACGTACTCGCAGCACAAGCCGGAGGCCTTCGAGGCGGCGCTGTGCCTGCGCAGCCCGGAAAGCCAGAAGATCTCGGCGATCAACGACGGCGTGCCGCCGAGCATCGAATCCGTGTACCACAACGACGTTCCGCTCGACCCGGGCAAGCCGGCTTCGGCCGACAACCCGAACATGGCGATCCAGTACCCGATGCGCGACGCCATCCTCGCCGCGCTGAAGACCGCCGCGGTGCGCCCGCTGACCCCGGCGTACCAGAACGCCTCGACGGTCATCTCGAAGATCCTTTCGCCGCCGTCGGACATCGACCCGCAGGCCACCGCGGCCAAGCTGCGCGAGCAGCTCGGTGACGCGCTCCAGTCGAAGGGAGTGATCCCGTGACCGTCCAGGACTCGACCCCGGCCGAGACCGCCGGGGCGACCGTCGCCGGCGAGACGACGTCGCACAAGAAGGGCAAACCCGCCCTGTCCGAGGGGAAGAAGGCCGAGCGGCGGCTCGGGCTGTGGCTGTGCGCGCCCGCGTTCATCGTGATGATCGCGGTCACCGGCTACCCGATCCTGTACTCGTTCTGGCTGTCGCTGCAGCGGTACGACCTGCGCTTCCCGGCGCAGCAGGAGTTCATCGGCTTCGAGAACTACGGTGCCGTGCTGTCCAGTTCGTACTGGTGGACGGCGTTCGGGACGACGATGTTCCTGACCGTCGTGTCGGTGGCCATCGAGTTCGTGCTCGGCATGGCGCTGGCGCTGATCATGCACCGGACGCTCGTCGGCCGCGGCCTGGTCCGCACCGTCGCGCTGATCCCGTACGGCATCGTCACGGTCGTCGCGGCGTTCTCGTGGTACTACGCGTGGACGCCGAAGACCGGCTACCTGGCGAACTTCCTCGCCACCGACGCGGCCCCGCTCACCGAGCAGTGGCCGTCGCTGTTCATCATCATCGGCGCCGAGGTGTGGAAGACCACGCCGTTCATGGCGCTGCTGCTGATGGCGGGCCTGGCGCTGGTGCCGGACGACCTGCTCAAGGCCGCGGCGATGGACGGCGCGACCGCGTGGCAGCGGTTCACGAAGGTGATGCTGCCGGTGATGAAGCCGGCGATCCTGGTGGCGCTGCTGTTCCGCACGCTCGACGCGTTCCGCATCTTCGACAACATCTACGTGCTCACCAACGGCGCGCAGGACACCGGGTCGGTGTCCATGCAGACCTACGACAACCTGGTGAAGGGCCTCAACCTGGGCATCGGGTCGACGATGGCGGTGCTGATCTTCCTCACGGTGGCGATCATCGCCTTCATCTTCATCAAGGTGTTCGGCACGGCCGCACCGGGTTCGGACAACGGGGGTAAGCGCTGATGGCGATCGGAACCGTCACGACGGGCCGCAAGGTCAGGTGGGGCCTGGTCGACATCCTCGTGCTGGTGTTCGCGCTGGTGCCGGTGCTCTGGGTGGTTTCGCTGTCGTTCAAGACCAAGGACACGATCACCGACGGGGCGTTCATCCCGCAGTCGTGGACCTGGCAGAACTACGCGGACATCTTCCAGACGTCGGAGTTCCTGCTGGCGCTGGTGAACTCGATCGGCATCGCGATCATCTCGACCGTGATCGCGGTGGTGCTGGGCACGATGGCCGCGTACGCGGTGGCCCGGCTCGACTTCCCCGGCAAGCAGGTCCTCGTCGGGCTGTCGCTGCTGATCGCGATGTTCCCGCAGGTGTCGCTGGTGACGCCGCTGTTCAACATCGAGCGGAACATCGGGCTGTTCGACACGTGGCCGGGGCTGATCCTGCCCTACATCACGTTCGCGCTGCCGCTGTCGATTTACACGCTGTCGGCGTTCTTCCGGGAAATCCCGTGGGAGCTGGAAAAGGCGGCGAAGATGGACGGCGCCACACCGGCCCAGGCGTTCCGCCGGGTGATCGCGCCGCTGGCCGCGCCGGGCGTGTTCACCACGGCGATCCTGGTGTTCATCTTCTGCTGGAACGACTTCCTGTTCGCCATCTCGCTGACGTCGACCACGGCGTCGCGCACGGTGCCGGCGGCGCTGTCGTTCTTCACCGGGTCCTCGCAGTTCGAGGACCCGACCGGGCAGGTGTGCGCGGCCGCGGTCGTGATCACCATCCCGATCATTGTGTTCGTGTTGTTCTTCCAGCGTCGCATCGTGGCGGGGCTGACCTCCGGTGCGGTGAAGGGGTAGCGCTATGGCAGAGATCGTGCTCGACAAGGTGTCGAAGAAGTACCCCGACGGCGCCCTCGCCGTGTCCGAAGTGGACATGACCATCGCCGACGGCGAGTTCATCATCCTGGTCGGCCCGTCCGGCTGCGGCAAGTCGACGACGCTGAACATGGTGGCCGGCCTGGAGGACATCTCCTCCGGCGAGCTGCGGATCGACGGCCAGCGCGTCAACGAGAAGGCCCCGAAGGACCGGGACATCGCGATGGTGTTCCAGTCCTACGCGCTCTACCCGCACATGAGCGTCCGCGAGAACATGGCCTTCCCGCTGCGGCTGGCCAAGGTGGACGACAAGACGGTGAGGGCGAAGGTCGAAGAGGCGGCGAAGATCCTCGACCTGACCGGGCACCTGGACCGCAAGCCGGCCAACCTCTCCGGTGGCCAGCGGCAGCGCGTCGCGATGGGCCGGGCGATCGTCCGGAGCCCGAAGGCGTTCCTGATGGACGAGCCGCTGTCCAACCTGGACGCCAAGCTCCGCGGCCAGATGCGCACGTCGGTGTCGAAGATCCAGAAGCAGCTCGGCACGACGACGCTGTACGTGACGCACGACCAGACCGAGGCGATGACCCTGGGCGACCGGGTCGTGGTGCTGCGGGCCGGGTACGTGCAGCAGATCGGCTCGCCGCAGTTCCTCTACGACAACCCGGCGAACCTGTTCGTGGCCGGTTTCATCGGCTCGCCGTCGATGAACTTCGTCCCGGCGACGCTGGAGAACAACGAGCTGCGCAGTGCCCTGGGCACGACGCCGCTGACCGACCGCGTCCGGCAGCTGGTGGAGCGGGCGAACGCGCCCCGCGAGGTCATCGTCGGCATCCGGCCGGAGCACTTCGAGGACGCGGCGCTGGTCGCCGACAAGGGCAGCGGGGGGACGTTCACCGCGCACATCGACGTGCTCGAGTCGATGGGTTCGGAGAAGTTCGCCCACTTCACGGTCGAGGGCGAGACGGCGACGTCCGAGGAACTGGCGGAACTGGCCGCGGACAGCGGTTCGTCCGACGTCCCGGGCGCGGAGTCCCAGATCGTGGCCCGGCTGTCGGCGGAGTCGTCGGCGACGGAGAACGCGGACCTCGAAGTCTGGTACGACGCGGACAAGATCAAGCTGTTCGACCCGTCGAACGGCAAGAACCTCACCTACGAGGACTAGGTCTGCCGCGGCGGTCGTGAGTGGTAAGGCGGGTTAGAACCCG
>NZ_JBSGJD010000269.1:0-12812 GCF_053605405.1 Amycolatopsis sp. NPDC003861 | reverse complement strand
GGTGCGTCTGACGCACCGAACGCCACATTGGGTGCGTCTGACGCACCCAATGCCACATTGGGGCGTTTGGGCACTGAGCCGCCCGCGTGGGGGACGCTTGATCGGTCCCCACGTAGGGTGGGCCTCGTGAGTACGGTCATTCTGCTGAGGCACGGCAAGTCGACGGCGAACGGGTCCGGCATCCTGGCCGGGCGGTCGCCGAAGGTCAACCTCGACGACACCGGCCGCGCCCAGGCGGAGAAGCTCGTCGAACGGCTCGACGGTGTTCCGCTGTCCGGGCTCGTCGTTTCCCCCATGCTGCGGTGCAAGCAGACCGTCGGCCCCCTGGCGGCGGCCAGGGGGCTCGACAAGGTCGTCGAACCCGGGTTGTCCGAAGTGGACTACGGGGACTGGACCGGCAAGGAGCTCAAGCACCTCGCCAAGGAACCGCTCTGGCGGGTCGTGCAGGCGCACGCCTCGGCCGCGGTGTTCCCCGGGGGCGAGGGCCTGGCCCAGATGCAGGCGCGCTCGGTGGCCGCCGTGCGGGCGCACGACCGGCGGATCTCCGCCGAGCACGGGGACCACGCCGTCTGGCTGCTGTGCAGCCACGGGGACGTGATCAAGTCCATCCTCGCCGACGCGCTCGGCCAGCACCTCGACGCCTTCCAGCGAATCGTCGTCGACCCGGCCTCCGTCTCGGTCGTGCGCTACACCGAGACGCGGCCCTTCGTGATGCGCGTCAACGACCACGGCGGGGACCTGCGGGGCATCGTGCCGCCGGAACCGAAGCCGAAGAAGGGCAAGAAGGCCGCGTCGAGCAGCGACGCCGTGGTGGGCGGTACCACGGGGCGGTGACCCCGGCCACCTCCGGAAAGCGCTGACATCGACCCAGGCCGACCCCGTAGGGTGGCAAGACCGAGTGTCTGTCCCCGACCAGGAGCCTGCCCGATGATTTCGCCGGACAACCCGTTCGCCGCACCCAGCGAGCTGCCCTACGCCCTGCCCCCCTTCGACCGGATCTCCGACGAGCACTACCGGCCCGCGTTCGAGGCCGGCCTCGCCGAGCACGCGGCGGAGATCGAGCAGATCGCGGCGCAGGACGCCGAGCCGACGTTCGAGAACACCATCGTGGCCCTCGAACGCGCCGGCGAGCTGCTGGGCCGGGTGGCGAGCGTGTTCTACAACCTGTCCGGCTCCAACAGCACCGACGAGATCCAGGCCATCCAGGCGGAGTTCGCGCCGAAGCTGGCCGCCCACCACGACGCCATCCACCTGAACCCGCAGCTGTTCGCCCGGATCGACGCCCTCCACGCGCGCCGTGGCGACCTCGGGCTGGACGAGGAGTCGCTGCGGCTGCTGGAACGGCGGCACACCGACTTCAGCCGGGCCGGTGCCGGGCTCGGCGAGGCCGAGCAGGCCCGCCTGCGCGAGCTCAACGAGCAGCTCTCCACCCTGCAGACGAAGTTCCAGCAGAACCTGCTCAAGGACACCAACGAGCTGGCCGTCGTCATCGCCGACCGCGCCGAGCTCGACGGCTTCGGCGAAGGCGCGATCGCCACCGCGGCCGAAGCGGCGTCCGCCCGCGGCGAAGACGGCAAGTACGTGCTCACACTCAGCCTGCCGACGAGCCAGGCCTCGCCGCTGGAGACCCTGCGCGACCGGGACGTCCGCGAGCGCATCCACACCGCGTCGATGGCGCGGGGCAACCGCGGCAACGCCAACGACAACAACGCGATCGTCGCCGAGATCGTCCGCCTGCGCGCGGAACGAGCCGCCCTGCTCGGCTACCCGAACCACGCCGCGTACGTCATCGCCGACGAGACGGCGAAGACGGCCGAAGCCGCCGCCGGGCTGCTGGAGCGGCTGGCGCCCGCGGCCGTCGCGAACGCCCGCGCCGAAGCCGCCGAACTCCAGCAGCTGCTGGAAGCCGACGTGCCGGGCGCGAAGCTGGCGCCGTCGGACTGGCCGTTCTACGCCGCCCAGGTCCGCCGTGAGCGCTTCGAGGTCGACACCGAGGCCCTGCGCCCGTACTTCGAGGCCGACCGGGTGTACCTCGACGGCGTCTTCTTCGCCGCGACGAAGCTGTACGGCCTCACCTTCACCGAGCGCGACGACCTGCCGAAGTACCACCCGGAGGTCCGGACCTTCGAGGTCTTCGACGCCGACGGCACGCCGCTGGGCCTGTACCTGCTCGACCTCTACACCCGCGACGCCAAGCGCGGTGGCGCCTGGATGAACACCTTCGTCGACCAGTCCGAGCTGCTGGACCGCAAGACGGTCGTGGTCAACGTGCTGAACGTGAACAAGCCGCCGGCGGGGGAGCCGACCCTGCTCACCTTCGACGAGCTCGTCACCGCGTTCCACGAGTTCGGCCACGCCCTGCACGCGCTGGTCTCCTCGGTCCGCTACCCGACCTTCTCCGGCACCAACGTCCCCCGCGACTTCGTCGAATACCCGTCGCAGGTCAACGAGATGTGGATGCTGTGGCCGGAAGTCCTGGCCCACTACGCGAAGCACCACGAGACGGGCGAGGCCCTGCCGCAGGAACAGGTGGACAAGCTGCTCGCCGCCCAGCAGTACGGCGAAGGGTTCTCCACCACCGAGTACCTGGCGGCGTCCCTGCTCGACCAGGCCTGGCACGGCCTCGGCGTCGACGACCGGGTGGGGGACGTGCAGCGGTTCGAGACCGAGGCCCTCGTCAAGGCCGGCGTGGCCGTCGACGCGATCCCGCCGCGCTACCGCACGACGTACTTCGCCCACATCTTCAGCGGCGGCTACAGCGCCGGGTACTACTCCTACATCTGGAGCGAAGTCCTCGACGCCGACACCGTCCAGTGGTTCCGCGAAAACGGGGGACTGACCCGCGCCAACGGCGACCACTTCCGCCGCACCCTGCTCGGCAGGGGAGGGAGCATCGACCCCATGGACGCGTTCCGCGCCTTTCGCGGCCGCGACCCGGAGATCGAGCCCCTCCTGGCCCGCCGAGGCCTCGGCGGCGTCTGAACCCCGCCCGACCCGAGATCCTCTTCGGTGACCTCATCAAGTGTATAACGACCTATACGCCGAGCCGATTTTCGAAAAAATCGGCTCGGCGTTTCCCCTAAAAGAAGCAACGACGGAAGACGCGAACTCCCGGCCTCGCGGTCAGGCACGATTGCTTCTCCCGTTCAGTGCACCCGAGTGATCCCGGCCGTGGCCTCCGGCGAGTTGGCTTTGCCGGGTAAGGGAATCCGGTGATTCTCGGGGAGGGAAACCGTGAAGACAGCCACTGCTGATCCGGTGTGCGCTCGCCGTGGTCAGCCGGCGGCGACGATGTGGTCGACGAAGCCGTAGGTCAGGGCTTCGTCCGCGTCGAACCAGCGGTCGCGGTCGGCGTCGGCGGTGATGCGCTCGACGGTCTGGCCGGTCTGGCGTGCGGTGATTTCGGCGATGCGGCGTTTCATCTTGCCGAAGACTTCGGCTTGGATGGCGATGTCGGTGGCGGCGCCGCTGATGCCGGCCGAGGGCTGGTGCATGACGATGCGGGTGTTGGGCAGCAGGTAGCGCTTGCCGGGGGTGCCGGAGGAGAGCAGGAACTGGCCCATGGAGGCGACGAAGCCGAGGCCCCAGGTGGCGACGTCGGGTTTGACGAGCTGCATGGTGTCGTAGATGGCCATGCCGGCGGTCACCGAGCCGCCGGGGGAGTTGATGTAGAAGGTGATGTCCTTGGCGGGGTCGTCGGCGGCGAGCAGGAGCAGCTGGGCGATGATCCGGTTGGCGATGTCGTCGTTGACTTCGGAGCCGAGGAAGACGATGCGGTCGCGCAGGAGCTGTTCGTAGACCGAGTCGTTGGGGGTCTGGCCGGGGGTTTGGAGGTCGGGTGCGGCGAGAAGGGTCATGGTGGCGACGGTAGGGCCGGAGATCTCTTGGCGGGCGGCGGTTTCGCTGTGAGCGTGCGGTGTTCGCCGCACGCGAAAGGGGCCGCCGTCCGCAGTGGACGGCGGCCCCTTTCGCGTGCTCGGGTTCAGATGAGGCCGAGCTTCTGCACGGTGTCGCGTTCCTCGACGAGCTCCGCGACGGAGGCGTCGATGCGGGCGCGGGAGAAGTCGTCGATCTCGAGGCCCTGGACGATCTTGTACTGGCCGTTCTCGGCGGTGACCGGGAAGGACGAGATGAGGCCTTCGGGGACGCCGTAGGAGCCGTCGGAGGCGACGGCGGCGGAGGTCCAGTCGCCGGCCGGGGTGCCGTTGACCCAGGTGTGGACGTGGTCGATGGCGGCGGAGGCGGCCGAGGCGGCTGAGGAGAGGCCGCGGGCTTCGATGATGGCCGCGCCGCGCTTGGCGACGGTGGGGATGAAGTCGTTTTCGAGCCAGGCCTGGTCGACGGCGTCGGCGATGCTCTTGCCGCCGAATTCGGCGTGCTGGACCGAGGGGTACTGGGTGGCGGAGTGGTTGCCCCAGATGGCGACCTTCTTGAGTTCGGTCACCGGGACGCCGAGCTTCTTGGCGAGCTGGGCGAGGGCGCGGTTGTGGTCGAGGCGGGTCATCGCGGTGAAGCGGTCGGCGGGCACGTCGGGGGCGTGCGAGCGGGCGATGAGGGCGTTGGTGTTGGCGGGGTTGCCGACGACGAGGACCTTGATGTCGTCGGCGGCGCCGGCGTTGATGGCTTCGCCCTGGGGCTTGAAGATGCCGCCGTTGGCTTCGAGGAGGTCGCCGCGCTCCATGCCCTTGCTGCGGGGGCGGGCGCCGACGAGGAGGGCGATGTTGGTGCCTTCGAAGGCCTGCTTGGGGTCGTCGAAGATGTCGGTGCCGGCGAGGAGGGGGAATGCGCCGTCTTCGAGTTCCATCGCGGTGCCCTCGGCCGCCTTGACCGCCTGCGGGATTTCGAGCAGCCGCAGCTTCACCGGGACGTCCTGGCCGAGGAGCTGACCGGACGCGATGCGGAAGAGCAGCGCGTAGCCGATCTGGCCGGCGGCGCCGGTGACGGTCACGTTGACGGGGGCTTGGGTCATTGCGGTTCTCCAGCTTGAGACGACTTTGGCTTGTGCGTGTGAGCCTATCCCTCCTGGGCGTTGCTGGTCGGGTGCGTCCAGTCACTGTTGTGAGGATCGCTTTTCAACCTTCGGTGACGTTGTGGGCGAGGCGGGTGAGGAGGTCGGCGAGCTGGGCGATTTCGGGGTCGGTGAGGCCGTGGCGGAGGCGTTGGTCGTGGGCGATGGCGGCGGTGGCGAGGCGGTGGAAGAGCTGTTCGCCGTCGTCGGTGAGTTCGACGAGGTGGACGCGGCGGTTGGCGGGGTCGCGGCGGCGGGTGACGAGGCCGGCGTCTTCCATGCCGTTGAGGTGGTGGGTGAGGGTGGCGCCTTGGATGCCGACGGCGTCGGCGAGTTCGCGCTGGTTGGCGACGGGGGTGGTTTTGAGGGAGATGAGGATCTGCCAGACGGGCTGGGAGCCGCCGGCGGCGGCGAGGGCGTGGTCGAAGGCGCGGGCGGCGGTTTTGGCGGTGCGGGCGAGGACGACGCCGATGGGGGCGGTGGCGGGTTTGGGCACGGCGGAACTCTAACGCAGATGCCGAGAAGTCTAAGCGTTTGACATCTAACGATTAGACTTCTAACGTTGAGGCATCGAACGGAAGGGGAACGCGATGAGCACCGAAGAGCAGGTCCGCGAGTTCGGCCGGGAGTGGGCGGCGGCGGAGGAACGCGGCGACGCCGAGGCGTTGGCGGGGCTGGCGGCCGAGGGGTTCCGCCTGGTCGGGCCGCTGGGGTTCGTGCTGGACCGCGATCAGTGGCTCGCGCGCTACGGGGGCGGCGGGCTGGTGACCGAGAAGCTGAACTGGGCGGAGGTCGAGGTCCGGGAGTTCGGCGGGACGGCGATCGCGATCGGCGTGCACGAGCAAGTGGCGACCCACCGGGGGAATCCGGTGAACGGCCGCTTCCGCGCGACGCACGTGCTGGTCCGCGAAGACGACCGGTGGCGGCTGGCGGCGATCCACCTGAGCCCGATCGGCGCGCCGTTCGTCCCGGGTGGTGGCGCGCGATGAGCGTCGAACTGAACCACACGATCGTGTGCGCGACGGACCGCGGGAAGTCGGCGGAGTTCCTGGCCGGGATCCTGGGCCTGCGGACCGGGCCGGTGGCCGGGCCGTTCGTGCCGATCCGGCTCGCGAACGGGGTCACGCTGGACTTCCTGCAGGTGGACCGCGTGACGGGCCAGCACTACGCGTTCTTGGTGGGCGACGACGAGTTCGACGCGGCGATGGCGCGGATCGAGGCGGCCGGGGTCCCGTACTGGGCGGATCCGTTCCACGAGCGGCCCGGCGAAGTCAACGGTCTCAACGGCGGGCGCGGGGTGTACTTCGCCGATCCCGACGGCCACAACCTCGAACTGCTGACGAGGGAGTAGTCATGCGCTTGAGCATCGGGGTCACGGACTTCTCGTGGCCGGACGAGCTGACCGGCGAGCTCGCCGCCGTCGCGGTGGCGGCCGAGGACGCCGGCTTGGACACGCTGTGGGTGGCCGATCACCTGCTGCAGGCCGACCCGAACAGCACGCCGGACTCGGCCATGCTGGAGGCCTACACGACGCTGGGGTTCCTGGCCGGCCGGACGAGCCGGATCGGGCTGGGCACCATGGTGTCGGCCGTGACGTTCCGGCCGCCCGCGCTGCTGGTCAAGGCGGTCACCACGCTGGACGTCCTGTCGGGCGGGCGGGCCCGGTTCGGCATCGGCGCCGGTCACCACGAGGGGGAGGCGCGGGCGATGGGCCTGCCGTTCCCGCCGGTGGGCGAGCGATTCGCGCGGGTCGAGGAGACCGTGCGGCTGGCGCTGCGGATGTGGGCGGGTGACGAGTCGCCGTTCGAGGGTGAGCACTATCGGCTGGAGCGCCCGATCGGGAATCCGCGGCCGGTGCGGCGGCCGCCGATCCTGGTCGGCGGGGCGGGTGAGCGGCGCACGCTGCGGCTGGTGGCGCAGTACGCCGACGCGTGCAACGTGTTCGACATCCCGGACGGCGGTCGGACGGTGCGGCACAAGCTGGCGGTGCTGCGGCGCCACTGTGAGGAGGTCGGGCGGCCGTACGGGGAGATCGAGAAGACGATCAGCACGCGGCTGGCGCCGGGTGAGCCGGCGGAGTCGTTCGCGCGGCGGTGCGCCGAGTTCGCCGCGTGGGGTGTCGAGCACGCGGTGGTGATCACGGCCGGCCCGTGGGCGGTGGCGGGGGTCGAGACGCTGGGGCGGGCGGCGTCGTTGATCGGCTGAGCCGGACGTCACGTGGGTGATCGTGGTCGGCGGCCGGGGGAGCGGGGGCGCGAAATCGTTTTCTCCGCGCATTTATTCGCGCCCGTTGGAATGGGCTTTACGAAAATTGTCGAAACGTGAGCAATGCCGCTTGGTGGGACGACCTGTGCAGCGTTGCTCCGTTCAGCGGGGTTTGCTTCCATGATCCTTTCGCTACCATGGTCCGGCCCCCGTCCCCAATTTGAATGTATTGGGAAGGATTCCGATGCTGTCTGCGGTCGTTGCTGCCGTAATGGCGCTGTCCTCTGTGGTCACCCCGCATTCGTGGAACACTCCTCCGCCGCCCGACAAAATCGTCATCGACGTCGTGAACGCGATCGGCACCGGGTGTCCGACGGGCACGTCCGCCGTGGCTGTTTCGCAGGACAATACGGCGTTCACTGTGACCTACAGCGCCTACACGGCGTTGGTCGGGGTCGGTGCCGGGCCGCTGGACGCCCGGAAGAACTGCCAGATCGGCCTGCGGGTGCACGTGCCGCAGGGGTTCACCTACGGAATCGCGCAGGCCGACTACCGCGGATTCGCGCACCTGGAACGCGGTTCGACCGGTCTGGAAAGGGCCAACTACTATTTCCAGGGCAATTCTCCGACGGCGTACATCCAGCACCCGCTGGCGGGGCCGTTCGAGGACGACTGGCATTTCACCGATTCGACCGAGGTCGGGGCCATCGTCTTCAAGCCCTGCGGTGAGGAACGCAACCTGAACATCAATACGGAATTGCGGGCCGCGGCCGGGACGTCGGATCCGAAGAAGACGACGAGCTACGTCACGATGGACTCGACCGACGGCAGCATCACCACGACGTACCACTTCGCGTGGCTCGTCTGCCCGTGATCGGCTCCGGGTGACCGGAGGTCCAGAGGGGCGGCGCGGCCGGTGAGCCGCGCCGCTCCGGCCGGTCACCGCCGGACCGGGGTCCGGGGATCGGTGGCTTCGACGCCGAAGACGCGGCCGAGGGAGACGAGGGCCTCGTCGAGGTGGCTGAGGCTGGAGAGGACGGCCCGGGTTTCGGCCGCTTCGACGCGGTCGGAGACGGGGGTGCCGTCGTCGCGCACGAGCGTGCCGGGTGTGGGGCCACCCGGGGCGTTCAGCGCGGTGCGGAGAACGTCGATGTTGGCCAGCAGCCGTCCGGTGAACTGCCCGAGCCGGTCGGCGTCGGCGCCGGTGAGCTGGCCGGGCTGGGCGCGGGCGGCGACGTGCCGCGCCCGGAAGGCGATGGTTTCCAGGGTGGTGAGCACGTGCCAGCCGTAGTCGCGGCGGGCGCTGCGCAGGTTCACCGGGTGGGTCAGCGGTTCGATGGTGGTGCGGACCTGCTCGACGCTGCGGTCGAGGTCGCGGGAGAGCTCGATGATGTTGACGTTCTCCTCGCCGGCGAGCAGGCCGCGGGTGTGCTCGAGGAACTCTTCGAGGTCGTCGAGCACCGCGGCGACGTCGTCGAGCATGACCGAGCGGGTGCGGACCGGGACGATGACGACCGCGGCCAGGATGCCCGCCGCGGCGCCGACCGCGGTTTCGGCGACGCGGATCCAGAGCACTTCGAGGCTGAACGTGCCGAGCAGGCTGTAGAGCAGGCCGAGCATGCTGGTGACGAAGAAGGCCATCACCACCTGGGACACCCGTGCGGTGTAGACCATCCCGAACACGCACACGAGGATCAGCGCCAGGGTGGCGGCGGTGTTGCCGCCGACTCCCACGGCGAGCAGGACGCCGCCGACGATGCCGATGAGGGTGCCGCCGAGGCGGCGGACGCCCTTGACGAAGGTGGCGCCGGCGCTCGAGGCGCCGATGAACACCACGAACACCGTGAGCACGGCCCAGTACCAGCGCTGGTGGGAGACGAGTTCGCCGCCGAGCACGGCGAGCCCGCCGCCGACGACGGCCTGGATCGCGCTGCGGGTCCGGTTGTCGTAGGCGAATTTCGGGGCCGGCTCGTCGGTGTCGTCGGGGGCGAGCGGGTCCGGAGCGGCTTCCGGGGCCGCGGCGCGCTGGGCGCGGTCGTCGGCGAGGGCGAGTTCGGCCAGTGCCTTGCGGACGCCGTCGCCGGGTGCGGCGTGGGAGTCGATGCGGCTGCCTTCGACGAGCATCCGGCTGTACTCGCCGGTCTGGCTGATCAGCGGGAGCTCGCGCGGGTCGCGTTCCATGAGGGCGCGGAAGCGGGGGAGGCGGGCGATGAGGTCGTCGCGGACCTCGGCGGTGAGCTCGTCGGAACAGGTGCGCTGGACCGTGATCGCCAGCCAGCCGACGGCGAGCTCGACTTCGATGGCGCGGCGGCGCAGCACGTCGGCGGCCCGGGCGTCGACGACGTCGGGGGCGGCGTCCTCGATGAGCAGCACGCACTCGTGCAGCCGGGCCAGCGCCGAGCGCAGCTGCTTGCGGGTGCGCTCGCTGCCGTTGACGGCGAGATAGGCCTCGGTGGCGCGGACGACGGCGCCGAGGCGGGCCCGGAAGGCGCCACGCACGCGCAGGAACTCGGCCGCGGCGTTGTGGCGCAGCAGGACGAACCGGACGAGCGCGTTGGCGAGGACGCCGACGCCGAGCGCCATCAGCAGCTGCGGGACCTGCTTGACGTGGGCCTGCAGGAACATCGGGAAGAAGAACAGGAAGAAGGCGATCGAGCCGAGCGCGGTGCCGCGGGGCCCGAACCGCTGGGCGTAGACGGCGACGAAGATCAGCAGGACGAACACGATGCTGTCGGCCGGGGGCAGGGCCGAGCCGAGGGCGGCGACGGTGATCGACGCGCCCCCGGTGAGGAAGGCCAGGACGAGGGTGACGGCCTGGCCGCCCGGGGTGGGGTCGCTGACGGTGAACGCCGTCATCATCGCGGCGATGGCGCCGACGAGGGTGACGGTGAGCGGGACGTGCGCCGGCAGCAGGGCGAGCACGGCGAGGACGATGCCGAGCACGGCGGAGCCGGCCAGCCGCAGCCGGACCAGGCCGGGGTCGGCCGCCGCGAGCCGGTCGAGAGCGGCGGTGCGGAACTGGTTCATCGGGCGAGGAGCTCCCACTGGGCGAGGGTGGCGCGGCGGCCGCGGGTCGCGGTGATCCGCAGCCGGTAGCGGGCGTGCGCGGCCGGGGTGGCGAGGACGAACGGGCGGGTCTGGCAGCGCCAGCGGAACAGTTCGCCGTCGCGTTCGTCCAGGGTGGTCCAGTCGACGCCGTCGTCGGAGCCTTCCAGCACCCACGCGCTCGCGTCGCCGCGGCGGGCGCCGGAGGTGAGGGTGTACATGGTGACTTCGCGGGGTTCGCCGGTGACGGTGAACTCGATGGCCGGGGTGGCGCTGCGGAAGGTGACCTGGGTGCGGGTGGTGTCGTCGAACAGGGCGCCGACTTTGGTGCCGTCGGAGCTGGTCGCGGTGCCGGTCAGGTCGGTGGCCGGGGCCGGGTGCTCGGCGGGCGGCGGCGGGGCGCCCCACCCGGCCGGTTCGGTGGTCAGGTCGAAGACGAGTTCGGCGCCGGCGGCGAGGGTGGCGTGCGCGATCGAGGTGGCCTCGTGCGGTTCGCCGTTCACGGTGAGCCCGCGGACGTAGACGGTGCCGGGGGTGTTGCCGGGGGCGTGGACGACCAGTTTCCGGCCCTCGCCCAGGTGGACGGTCGCTTTCTCGAACAGCGGCGAGCCGATGGCGTAGCGGGGGCTGCCCATCTGCAGCGGGTAGAAGCCCAGGGCGCTGAAGATGTACCAGGCGGACATCTCGCCGTTGTCTTCGTCGCCGGGGTAGCCCTGGCCGAGGTCGCTGCCGAGGTAGAGCCGCCGCAGCACCTCCCGCACCACGGCCTGGGTCTTCGCGGGCGCGCCGGCGTGGTTGTAGACGTAGGGGATGTGGTGGGAGGGCTGGTTGGAGTGGCCGTATTGGCCCATCCGGACGTCGCGGGCCTCGGTCATCTCGTGGATCAGGCCGCCGTACGCGCCGGGCCGGCGGCCGGTCTCCGGGGTGGCGAAGAAGGTGTCCAGTTTGGCTTCGAGTGCCGCGGTGCCGCCGTGGAGGGCGGCGAGGCCGGGGCCGTCGTGGGGGGCGGTGAAGGCGGTGTTCCAGGCGTTGGTCTCGACGAAGTCGCCACCCCAGGCGGCCGGGTCGTAGCCCTCGGGGGCGAACTTGCGGCGGCCGTCGCGGTGGCGGCCCTGGAAGAAGCCGATCTCCGGGTCGAAGTGGTGGACGTAGTGCTTCGCGCGCTCGCGGAAGTAGGCCGCGTATTCGGCGTACCTCCGCGCCCGGGGCTCGTCGCTCTCCCGGGACAGTGCCTCGGCGAGGTTGGCCAGGCCGAAGTCGTTGATGCAGCCTTCCAGCGCCCAGGACAGTCCTTCGTGGACCGAGACCGGGGTGTAGTGGAGGAAGATCGACTCTTCGAGGCCCTTGCGGCCGACCGCGCGGCGCGGCGGGGTGACGGTGGCGTTCTTCAGCCCGGCGTCGAAGGCGGCCTCGACGTCGAAGTCGCGGACGCCCTTGAGGTAGGCGTCGGCGAACGCGACGTCCGAGCTGGTGCCGGTCATCAGGTCGGCGTAGCCGGGGGAGGACCAGCGGGCGATCCAGCCGCCTTCGCGGTACTGCTGGACGAAGCCGTCGATCATCCGGCCGCAGCGTTCCGGGGTGAGCAGCGCATAGGCGGGCCAGGTGGTGCGGTAGGTGTCCCAGAAGCCGTTGTTGACGTACAGCTCGCCGTCGACGACCTTCGCGCCGGTCCGCCGCCGGGTGCTCGGCCACCACCGGCGCACCACCGGGCTGGCGTGCCGGATCCCCTTCGGCGTGTTCTCGTGCGCCACGTTCGGGTAGAGGAACAGCCGGTAGAGGTTCGAGTACAGCGTCGTGCGCTGGTCTTCGGTGGCGCCTTCGACCTCGACGCGGCCGAGCTCCTCCTGCCACCGCCGTCTCGCTTGGGCTGCCACCTGCTCGACCGTCGACCCGGCCGGGATCTCCAGTTCGAGGTTGCGCTTGGCCTGGGCGAGGCTGATCAGCGACGTCGCGATCCGCAGCGTGACGTCGGGCCCGTCGAACTCGAAGTAGCCCGAGACCCGCCGCCACGGCGGGAAGCGGACCTTGGCGCCGCGGGTGGCGGGGGCGTCGGTCACGGCGTAGACGAACATCCGGCGCGCGCCGGCCGACAGCCGGCTGCGGACCGTGGTGTAGCCGGTGATCACGCCGGTGTCGGCGTTGATGCGCAGCCGGCCGCGGTTGCGGACGTTGTCGAACAGCAGCCAGCCGTGCTTGGTGGGGAAGGTGAACCGCATGATGGCCGCGTGGGACGTCGGGGCAAGGTCGGCGGTCATCCCGTTGGCGAACCGGACGCCGTAATGGTGCGGCGAGTCGGTCTCGTCGTCGTGGGTGAAAGCCAGGGCGCGCTTGCGGCGGTCGCGTTCGACCGGGCCGGTGCCGGGCATGAGGTGGAAGGTGTGCCGGTCGCCCATCCACGGGCTCGGCTGGTGCGACAGCGCGAACGCCTGCAGCGCGGGCCGGTTCTCCTCGTCGTTGTGGCGGTGGTAGGAGTACAGCCAGTTGGTGACGCCGGCGTCGGTGACCGGGGTCCAGAAGTTGAACCCGTGCGGCACCGCCGTGGCCGGGAAGTTGT
>NZ_JBSGJD010000268.1:0-12830 GCF_053605405.1 Amycolatopsis sp. NPDC003861 | reverse complement strand
GACGAACCCGGGCCCGGCACTCCCGCGAGTGCCGGGCCCGGTCCGGGGATAACACCCTATACTGGCCGGCCCGCGGCCAGCTCCAGGTGGTCGCCGGCCCAGTCCCGCCGCAGCCACCGGTCGTGGGACGCGATGACGACCGCGCCCGGCGCCGTCTCCAAGGCCGCGAACAGCTCTTCCGCCAAGGTCAGCGATATGTGGTTCGTCGGCTCGTCCAGCAGGAGGACGTCCGGCGGTTCGGCCAGCAGGATCGCCAGCGCCAGCCGCCGCCGCTGGCCGACCGAAAGCGCCCCAACGGGCTGCCGCAGATCCCGTGACGCCAGCAGACCGAGCCGGCTCAACGGGGGAGCGTCCTCGCCGAGCGCGTCCCGGTACACCCGGGCCGCGGTCCGCTCCGGTGCGGCGAACACGACGTCCTGCTCCAGCAGCCCGACCCGGACGCCGTGTCCGAAGTGGACCGTCCCGGCCGCCGGGGCGAGCCGGCCGGCCAGCACCGACAGCAGGGTCGACTTCCCGGCGCCGTTCCCGCCGGTGACGAGCAGCCGGGCCGAGCCGTCGACGTCCAGCCGCGGCAGCGACAGCCGTCCCGGGACTTCCAGCGAGCGCACCGAGATGGCCGGGCCGTCGCCGGTCGCGCGGCCGGTGAGCTCGGCCCGGAACCGCAGCGGCGCCGGTGGTTTGCGGACCTGGTCGCGTTCCAGGTTCTCCAGCCGCTGCTCGGCGTCGCGCACCCGCCGCGAGATCGTCTTCTGGACGCGGGCGCCCTTGAAGTGGTGGATGAACTTGTCGTTGTCGCGCGGGCCGCGGCCGTAGGCGACGTTCCGCGCGGTGACCGCGACGGTTTCCCGCAGCTCCTTCAGTTCCTCCTGCTCTTCGGCGTACCGCTGCTCCCACCGGGCGCGTTCGGCCTTCTTGTGGCCGAGGTAGTCGGTGTAGCTGCCGCCGTAGCGCACCGCGCCGCCGGCCTGCCGGTCGGCCGCGGCCGGGTCCAGGTCGACGATGTCGGTGCAGACGGCGTCGAGGAACACCCGGTCGTGCGAGGACAGCACCACGATCCCGGTCAGCTCGGTGAGGTGACGCTCGAGGAACGCCATCGCGCTGTCGTCGAGGTGGTTGGTCGGCTCGTCGAGCAGCAGCGTCTCCGGCTGCCGGATCAGCAGCGCGGCCAGGCCGAGCCGGGACCGCTGCCCGCCGGACAGCGTGCCGAGCCGCCGGTCCGGGGCGACGCCGCCGAGGCCGAGCCCGTCGCAGACGAGCTTGGCGCGGCGGTCGGCGTCCCACAGGTCGTGGGCCTGGGCCCACTCCAGGACCCGGCCGTACTCCTCGAGCACGCCCGGGTCGTCGGGCCGGTCGGTCATGGCGGCGGTCAGCTCGTCGAGCCGGGCCGCGGCGGCGCGGATCTCGGCGAGCGCGTCGTCGAGCACGTCGGCGAAGGTGGCGTCCAGGGCGAAGGGGAGTTCCTGCAGCAGGAACCCGACGTCCGGGCCGCGGAGCACCTCGCCGGAACGCGGTTCTTCGAGCCCGGCGAGCAGGCGCAGCAGGGTGGACTTGCCGGTGCCGTTCTCGCCGACCAGGCCGAGCCGCTGCCCGGCCGACGCGGTGAGGGAGACGCCGTCGAGGACGACGCGGGTGCCGTAGCCGAAGACGACGTCCTTGGCCTGCAACGGGAAATCGGGAGACATGTGCGATCACCGGGCCCTGGGGGAAGAAAAGCGGGGATCCACGCCGGGCGTCGTGGCACGCGGGAGCGTCGGCTCGACCGGTGCCGCCTCAAGCGGGATGGGCGCGGTTCAGTTCCTCATAGTGGAACCAGGTTAACGCAACAACCGTAGAGTTAGTCAACGGGTTATGGCCTGGGTCACATCCGGCAGGTCCGCCGTCGACCGTTCGGCCGCCGCGGTGCCGTCGGTGAGGAATTCGAGCAGGGCGGTCAGCTGGCGGCGGTCGAAGCGGGCCAGGCGTTCACCGACGAACCGGGCCATCGGCGCGTACAGCTCGGCGAGTTCGGCCATCCGGTCGGGCAGCGGCCGGACGACGAGCCGGCGGCGGTCCGCGGGATCGGGCGCGCGCTCGGCGAGCCGGTGCCGCTCCATCCGGTCGAGCAGCCGGGTGAACGCGCCCGTGCTCATCCCGAGCAGCCGGGCGAGCTCGGACGGCGAATCGCTGACGCCGCCGTGGAGCAGGTGCAGGCAGTGCAGCTCGGTCGGGGTGACGGCCATCCGCTCGGCGACCGCCGCGTGGAAGAGCGCGGTCGACCCGACGAACCGGGGGAGGGCGAGGGCGGCGGCGGTGGCGAGTTCGCGCTGGTCGGGCAACGTCCATCCCAGGTTCGGTGACGACGCAGTCACTGCCCGGTGCAGTCACTGCCCCGCGAACGATAGCGGAGCCGCTTGACAGACCCGCAGGCGGGACGAACTATGAAAGAAGACTTTCGAAATAGTTCTTTCAGATTGGACGACCGATGGCCGGGCTGCCGCCGCGCAAGCGGATCGAAGACGTCGAGCTGCTGCGCGCGCTGGCGCACCCGCTGCGGTCGGCGCTGCTGAACCACCTGACCGCGGTCGGCCCGCGCACCGCGAGCGAGTGCGCCGAAGCGGTCGGCTCGACGGCGTCCAACTGCAGCTGGCACCTCCGGCAGCTCGCGCAGTACGGCCTGGTCGAGCGGGCCGACGCCGAGGACGGCCGGGAGCGGCCGTGGCGCGCCCGGCAGGTCGGTCTGGAGCTGGGGGAGCCCGCCGACGACCCGGCGCACCGGGCCGCGCAGCTGGGCGTGGTCGGCGCGCAGTTGAGCCACGAGCAGGAGCTGACCCAGCGGTACCTGGACTCCTTCGACGACCTCGACCCGGCCTGGCGCGCCGCGACCGGGCTGGCCACCTACGCGCTGCGCGTCACGCCGGCGGAGCTGACCCGGCTGACCGAGGCGATCGACGCGCTGGTCCGGCCGTACGTCGGCGCCATCCGCGCCGACGCCCCCGCCGACGCGCGCCCGGTGCACGTCGGCCTGCGGGCGTTCCCGCGCATCGAGCACTCGGGGAAGGCGGAGGAATGAAGCAGCTGCTGGGGGTTCCGGCGTTCGCGCGGCTGTGGGTGGCCGCCTTCTTCGGCGAGACGGCCGAGTGGATGCTGCAGGTGGCGTTGCCCGTCTACGTCTTCCAGCGCACCGGCTCCGCCGCGACGACGGCGCTGAGCATCGTGCTCGGGCTGCTGCCCGCGGTGCTGCTGAGCCCGGTCGCCGGCGTCGTCGCCGACCGGTGGAACCGTCGCGCGGTGCTCTTCGGCGTCTGCTGCGGGCTCGCCGTGGTGGCGCTGCCGCTGCTGGCCGAGCCCGGCGTCACCTTGGTCTACGCGGTGATGGCCGCCCAGGCGGCACTGGCGTCGGTGTTCGAACCCGCGCGCAACGCGCTGGTGCCGGAGCTGGTCGGCGTCGCGGAGGTGACCGCGGCCAACGGGCTGATGAGCGTGAACGGCAGTGTCGCCCGGCTGGCCGGCGGCTGGGCCGGGGGTGCCCTGCTGGGCTTCGGCGGGCTGACCGACGTCATCACCGGCTACCTGGCCGTGCTCGTGGTGGCCGCGGCCCTGCTGGCCAAGCCGTTCCGCCGGGTCGCCGCGCCGGCACCGGTGGTGGCGCGGGAACCGGTGGTGCGCGCCTGGCTGACCGGCCTGCGCGAGCTGACGCACAACCCGCGGCTGCGGCGCACCGGGCTCGCGCTGGTGTTCACGTCGCTGGCGCAGGGCATGTTCCTGGTGCTGTTCGTGGTCTACGTCCTGGACGTGCTCGGCGGCAGCGAAGCCGACGCGGGGCTGCTGCGGGGTGTGCAGGCGATCGGCGGGCTGGCCGCCGGGTTCGCCCTGGCCACCGTGGCGCGGCGGGTCGCGCCGACGGCGCTGCTGGGCTGGGGTTCCCTCGCGCTGGGGCTGGTGTCCGCGCTGATCTGGAACCTCTCGCTGGTCACGACGGCGCTGGGGCTGTACGTCGGGTTGTTCGTCGTGGTCGGGGCGCCGGGCGTGGCCGTCGGCGCCGGGGTGTTGTCGGAGATCCAGAGCGTGGTGGCACCCGAGCGCGCCGGCCGGGTGCTGAGCACGACGTTCGCCGCCGTGGCCGCCTGCACGACCGCCGGCGCGCTGCTGGCGGGCGCGCTCGTCGCGACGACCGGGCCCGCCGTGCTCCTGAACGTCCAGGCCGGCGTCTACGTCGTCGCCGGGCTGCTGGTGCTGCTCCCGCGCCGGGGGTGGACCCGGCAGCCGGCCTGCCGGGCGGCGTCGGCGAGGTCGTAGAGCGCCGACGTGCTGCCGTCGGCGCCCGGCGCGAAGGGATCCGCAGGTTTTGCCTAGCTTCCCCGGCGGCGGTCGTTACGGTGGAGGGGTGCCGCACCTGTTCGCCACCAGCGACCTCCACGTGACCCACGAGGGCAACGGCCCCATCCTCGACTCGGTCGTCCCGGAAACCCCCGAAGACTGGCTGCTCGTCGCCGGCGACGTCGCCGAGCTGGCCGAGGCCACCATCGGGACGCTGAAGACCCTGCGCAGCCGGTTCGCCAAGGTCGTCTGGGTGCCGGGCAACCACGAGCTGTGGACGACGAAGAACGACGACTGCCAGCTGCGCGGCCAGGCCCGGTACGAGTACCTGGTGGAGCAGTGCCGCGAGATCGGCGTCCTGACCCCGGAGGACGAGTTCCCGGTCTGGACGCACGGCCCGCGGCCGCTGACGATCGCCCCGCTGTTCCTGCTCTACGACTACAGCTGGCGGACCCCGGAGGCCGAGGGCAAGTCCCTGGAGGAGGCCCTGCGCCAGGCCCGCGAGGCCGGCGTGGTCTGCACCGACGAGTACTTCCTGTACCCGGACCCGTACCCGAGCCGCCAGGCGTGGTGCGCGGACCGGCTGAAGATCAGCACCGAGCGCCTCGACGCGATCCCCGAGGACCACGGCACGATCCTGATGTCGCACTGGCCGCTGCACCGCCACCCGACGGCGCCGCTGTACTGGCCGGAGTTCGCGCTGTGGTGCGGCACGACGAAGACCGAGGACTGGCACGTCCGCTACCGCGCGGAGATCGCGGTGTACGGGCACCTGCACATCCCGCGCAGCACCGAGGCCGACGGCGTCCGGTTCGAAGAGGTCTCGCTGGGTTATCCGCGCGAGTGGCGCAAGCGGGCCCGCGGCGCGGTGCCGATGCGCCGGATCCTGTGGCCGTCATGATCCCTCGCGCCGCCGCTCCCTGAGGGCGCGCACCCGCCCGCGGCTGGCGCACGCCGGGGACGGGCACCACCGCCGCCGGCCGCCCGGGTCGGCGAACACCCCGCGGCAGTCCTGCTCGGGGCAGGCGCGCAGGTCGTGCCGCAGGGGGCCGGTGAGCCAGTCCGTGGCCTGGTGGGCCAGCCGGGCCAAGGCGGCCGCGGCGGTCGGCGGGGCACTCCGGTGCAGCCGGTCCAGCGCCGCCAGGTGCACCGGCTCCTGGGCAAGTGCCTGCGCCAGGGCCCGGACCTGCTCCGCGGTCGGCGCGAGGCCGTCGACCGCGCCGAGAGCCAGGGGCCGGAGTGTCTCGCGGAGTTCGCGGGCCCGGTCCAGGTCGGTGTCCGTGACCGGGGCGAGCGGGGTCAGCTCGGACAGAGCGAGCCACTCGCGCAGCCGCGCAGCCGTCGGCAGCCGCTCGACCGGCTGCGCGCCGAAGTGCCGGCCGCGGGTGGCCAGGAGGTTCAGCCAGGGGGCGCCCATGTCGAGGCGGAAGTCTTCGGACACCTCGCCAGCGTAACGGGTGAGGCGTTACACTGACGATCGTGACTGGGGAGCCGAAGGTCCGGACGGTGCTGGGTGACATCGATCCGGCCGAACTGGGCGTGACGAACTCGCACGACCACCTCTTCTTCGCCTCGAAACTGCTGCCGGGCCAGGAGCTCGACGGCCGGGAGCCGGCCACGGAGCAGGTGCTCCACTTCAAGGCGGCGGGCGGTGCGGCCCTCGTCCAGTGGACGCCGCACGGGCTCGGCCGCCGGATGCCGGAGCTCGCCCGGATCGCGCGGGAGACGGGCGTGCACCTGGTGGGCGCCACCGGCCTGCACCGCGCCGAGCACTACGCGCCCGCCGCACTGAGCCGGCTCGTCGACGACCTCGCCGGCGTCTTCGTCGACGACCTGACCGGCACCACCGCACCGCGCGCCGGGCTGATCAAGGTCGCCGGCGCCTTCCACACGATCGATGCGCACGCCCGGCTGACGATGACCGCCGCCGCGGTCGCCCACGAGGAGACCGGCGCGCCGATCGCCGTGCACCTCGAACTCGGCACGGCGGGCCTGGAGACGGTCGACCTGCTCTGCGGCAAGCTCGATGTCCCACCCGAGAAGGTGATCCTGGGGCACCTGAACCGGAACCCGGACCCGCCGCTGCAGCGGGAGATCGCCGAGACCGGCGTGTTCCTCGGCTTCGACGGTCCGTCGCGGGCCAACCACGCCACCGACCAGCGGCTCTTCGACGGCCTCGAAGCGCTCGTCGAGGCCGGGCACGGCGGGCGGATCCTGCTGGGCGGCGACACCACGACGGCCGCGGCCCGGTTCCAGCCGGGCGCGGCCTACCTGCTCACCACGCTCGCGCCGCGGCTGGCGCAGCGGCTCGGCGGCGACGTCGTCACGGCCCTGCTGGTGGCGAACCCCGCGCGGGCGTTCGCCACCAACTGGCGCCGGTGACTCAGCGCAGGCCGAAGCCTTCCTGCCCGCCGCCACGGCCGCGGCGGCGCAGGTAGCGCTCGAACTCCGCGGCGATCTTGTCGCCGCTCACGTCCTGCTCCGCGACCTCGCTCTGGGCGTCGCCGCGCTCCTCGAGGCTGCGGACGTACTCGCTGATCTCCTCGTCCTCGTCGGCCATCTCGCTGACCGTGCGCTGCCACTCCTCGGACTGCTCGGGCAGCGCGCCCAGCGGGATTTCGACGTCGAGGATGTCCTCCAGCTTGTGCAGCAGCGCCAGCGTCGCCTTCGGGGACGGCGGGTGCGACACGTAGTGCGGCACCGCGGCCCAGATCGACACCGCCGGGATGCCCGCCTGCACGCAGTAGTCCTGGAGGATGCCGACGATGCCGGTCGGGCCCTGGTAGTTGTTCAGGTCGAGGCCGTAGAGCGAGGCCGTGTCCTTGTCGTAGGCCGTTCCGGTGACCGGGACGGGCCGGGTGTGCGCGGTGTCGGCGAGCAACGCCCCCAGCGTCACCACGGTTGCGACGTCGAGCTGCTGGATGTGCTCCAGCAGCTCCGCGCAGAACGCGCGCCAGCGCATGTTGGGCTCGGGGCCCTGGACGAGGACCACGTCGCGGTCGAAGCCGTCGGGGCGGCACACCGACAGCCGCGTCGTCGGCCAGTCCACCCGTCGAGTGACGCCGTCCACCATCCGGACGGTCGGGCGGCTGACCTGGAAGTCGTAGTAGTCGTCGGGCTCCAGTTCCGCCAGCGGGGTGGCGTCCCAGTTCAGCTGCAGGTGCTCGACCGCCCGGCTGGCCGCGTCACCCGCGTCGTTCCATCCTTCGAAGGCGACCACCATCAGCGGCCGGGTGGGTTCGGGGCGGCCGCCGGGCGGCCGCGGGGTCTCGTCGACGGGCTCACTCACCGGACCAGCCTACGACCACCGGCCTTACGCTGTTCAGCATGTCCGACGGCCTGTCGTCCCCGTTCCTCGACGCCCTCCGCTCGCGTGTCCTGGTGGCCGACGGGGCGATGGGCACCGCCCTGCAGGCCCACGACCTCGGCCTGGACGACTTCGGCGGTCTCGAAGGGTGCAACGAGATCCTCAACGTCACCCGGCCGGACGTGGTCCGCTCGGTGCACCGCGGGTACCTCGAAGCGGGCGCGGACGCCGTCGAGACCAACACTTTCGGGGCCAATTTCGCCAACTTCGCCGAGTACGACATCACCGGCCGGATCTTCGAACTGGCCGAGGCCGGCGCCCGGCTGGCCCGCGAAACCACCGACGAGTTCGCGACGCCCGGCCGCCCGCGGTTCGTGCTCGGCTCGGTCGGGCCCGGCACCAAGCTCCCGACGCTCGGCCACGCGCCGTTCACCACGCTGCGTGACGCCTACCGCGAGGAGGTCCGCGGCCTGCTCGCCGGCGGTGCCGACGCGGTGATCGTCGAAACCACCCAGGACATCCTCCAGACGAAGGCGTCGGTCATCGGCGCCAAGCGGGCGATGGCGGCCGAGGGCCGGTCCGTGCCGGTCCTCGTTTCGATCACCGTCGAAACGATCGGCACCATGCTGCTCGGCACCGAGGCCGGCGCGGCGCTCGCCGCGCTCGAACCGCTCGGCATCGACGTCATCGGGCTCAACTGCGCCACCGGACCGGCCGAGATGAGCGAGCACCTGCGGCAGCTCGCCAAGCACGCCCGGGTGCCGCTGTCGGTCATGCCGAACGCCGGCCTGCCCGAGCTGGGCCCGGACGGCGCGGTCTACCCGCTCGGCCCGGAAGCCCTGGTCGAGGCGCTGACCGGGTTCGTCCGCGAATTCGGCGCCGGCCTGGTCGGCGGCTGCTGCGGCACCACCGGCGAGCACATCCGGCAGCTCGCCGAGGCCGTCGCGGACACGGCACCGGTGCCCCGGCGGCCGCGGCCCGAACCCGGCGTGTCGTCGCTCTACCAGGCCGTGCCGTTCAAGCAGGACGCCAGCGTGCTGGTGATCGGCGAGCGGACCAACGCCAACGGCTCGAAAGCCTTCCGCACCGCGATGCTCGACGGCCGCTGGGACGACTGCGTCGAGATCGCCCGCGAACAGACCCGCGACGGCGCCCACCTGCTCGACCTGTGCGTCGACTACGTCGGCCGTGACGGCACCGCGGACATGGCCGAGCTCGCCGGGCGCCTGGCCACCGCCTCCACGCTGCCGATCATGCTCGACTCCACCGAGGTCGCCGTGCTGCGCGCGGGCCTCGAACGCCTCGGCGGCCGGTGCGCGGTCAACTCCGTCAACTACGAGGACGGCGACGGGCCCGAGTCGCGGTTCACCCAGGTCATGGACCTGGTCAGCGAGCACGGCGCCGCGGTCGTCGCGCTGACCATCGACGAAGAAGGCCAGGCGCGCACCGCGGCCAAGAAGGCCGACATCGCGACCCGGCTGATCGGGGACATCACCGGCAAGTGGGGCCTGCGCACCTCCGACGTCATCATCGACGCGCTCACCTTCACCATCGCCACCGGCCAGGAGGAGTCCCGCCGCGACGGCATCGAAACGATCGAAGCCATCCGCGAGATCAAACGCCGCCATCCCGACGTCCAGACCACCCCGGGCCTGTCGAACATCTCCTTCGGGCTCAACCCGGCCGCGCGGCAGGTGCTGAACTCGGTGTTCCTGCACGAGTGCGTCCAGGCCGGGCTCGACACCGCGATCGTGCACGCGTCGAAGATCCTCCCGATGGCCCGGATCCCGGACGACCAGCGCGCGGTCGCCCTCGACCTCGTCCACGACCGCCGCCGCGAGGGGTACGACCCGCTGCAGGAGCTGATGGCCCTGTTCGAGGGCGTCAGCGCGGCGTCGTCGAAGGCGTCGCGGGCCGAGGAGCTGGCCGCGTTGCCGCTCTTCGAACGCCTCGAACGCCGGATCGTCGACGGCGAGCGCAACGGGCTCACCGACGACCTCGACGCCGCGCTGGAGCAGCGGCCCGCCCTGCAGATCATCAACGACACGCTGCTGTCCGGGATGAAGACCGTCGGCGAGCTGTTCGGCTCCGGGCAGATGCAGCTGCCGTTCGTGCTCCAGTCCGCCGAGGTGATGAAGGCCGCCGTCGCCCACCTCGAGCCGCACATGGAGTCCGGCGACGACTCCGGCAAGGGCCGGATCGTGCTGGCCACCGTGCGCGGCGACGTCCACGACATCGGCAAGAACCTCGTCGACATCATCCTGTCCAACAACGGCTACGAGGTCGTCAACCTCGGCATCAAGCAACCCATCACGACCATCCTCGACGCGGCCGCCGAGCACGGCGCCGACGCGATCGGGATGTCCGGGCTGCTGGTGAAGTCGACGGTGATCATGAAGGAGAACCTCCAGGAGATGAACTCCCGGGGCGTCTCGGCGCGCTGGCCGGTGCTGCTCGGCGGCGCCGCGCTCACCCGGTCCTACGTGGAGAACGACCTGACCGAGCTCTACCTCGGCGACGTCCGGTACGCGCGGGACGCGTTCGAAGGCCTGCGGCTGATGGACGCGATCATGGCCGCCAAGCGCGGGGAGTCGCCGCTCGTGGACGCCGACGCGGAGAAAAAGCGTCAGGAGCGCAAGGAACGCCGCGAACGCTCGCTGCGGATCGCCGAGGCGCGCAAAGCCCGCAAGGCCGAGGAGGCAGCCCTCGACGGGCCGCCGCCCGCGCGCTCGGACGTCGCCACCGACGTCCCGCTGCCGAGCCCGCCGTTCTGGGGTTCGCGGGTGGTCAAGGGCGTCGCGCTCGCCGACTACGCCGCGATGCTCGACGAGCGCGCGACCTTCATGGGTCAGTGGGGGCTCAAGGGCGCCCGCGGCGGTACCGGGCCGACCTACGACGAACTCGTCGAGTCCGAGGGACGGCCGCGGCTGCGGTACTGGCTCGACCGGCTGACCGCCGACGGCGTCCTCGCCCACGCCGCCGTCGTCTACGGCTATTTCCCGTGCGTCGCCGAGGGCGACGACCTCGTCGTGCTCACCGAGCCGTCGCTCGACGCGCCCGAGCGGGTGCGGTTCACCTTCCCGCGGCAGCGGCGCGACCGGCGGCTCTGCCTGGCCGACTTCTACCGCCCCCGCGAGGCGGGCGAAGTCGACGTCGTGCCGTTCACCGTCGTCACCATGGGGCAGCCGATCGCGGATTACGCGAACGAGCTGTTCGCCGCCAACGCCTACCGCGACTACCTGGAGGTCCACGGCCTCGGCGTCCAGCTCACCGAAGCGCTGGCCGAATACTGGCACTGCCGCATCCGGGGAGAGCTCACCTTCGCCGGCGGTGTGGCGGTCGCCTCAGAGGACCCCGACGACGTCGAGGACTTCTTCAAGCTCGGCTACCGTGGGGCGAGGTTCTCCCTGGGCTATGGCGCCTGTCCCGACCTCGAAGACCGGGCGAAGATCGTCGCCCTCCTCGAACCGGGCCGGATCGGCGTGAAGCTGTCCGACGAGTACCAGCTGCACCCCGAGCAGTCGACCGACGCGATCGTCTGCCACCACCCCGAAGCGAAGTACTTCAACACCTGATCCGGAGGGAATCCACTGTGGACGGTCTCGACGCCGTGTTGTGGGACATGGACGGCACGCTCGTCGATTCCGAGAAGCTGTGGGACGTCGCCCTCTACGAGACAGCGGAATTCCTCGGCGGCAAGCTTTCCGAAGAGCAGCGGATGACGCTCGTCGGGTCCAACATGGACGACACCTCGGCCTACCTCCTCGAGGTGGTCGGCCTTCCGGTGACGCCGGAAGCGATCGCGTCGACGGGGGCGGAGATCCGCCGCCGCACGGCCGGGCTCTTCGACGACGAGCTGCCGTGGCGCCCCGGCGCCCGGGAAGCCCTGACGGCGGTGCGCGAGGCGGGCCTGCGCTCAGCGCTGGTCACCTCGACCGAGCGCGAACTGACCGAACTCGCGCTGAACACGATCGGCCGGGACTTCTTCGACGTCACCGTGTGCGGCGACGAAGTCGAAGGTCTGAACAAGCCCCACCCGCGGCCGTACATCAAGGCGGCCGAGCTGCTCGGCGTTTCGCCGGAGCGCTGCGTGGCGGTCGAGGACTCGCCGCCGGGCACGGCTTCGGCGGTCGCGGCGGGCTGCACGGTGCTGGTCGTGCCCAACGACGTCGAGGTCGAGCCGGGGGAGCGGCGGGTGTTCCGCGACTCCCTGGTGGGCATCGACGTGCCGGCGCTGGCGGCCCTGCTCGGCTGACCACGACCATGTCGCTTTTCCGCTAGCCCGGGTCGCCGGAGTCCGCGATGCTGGCGTGGTGCATGAGGACTTCGAACGGTGCGTGCGGGCCGTGCAGGCGAAGGACGCCCGGTTCGACGGGTGGTTCTACTGCGCGGTCCTGACGACCCGGATCTACTGCCGGCCCAGCTGCCCGGTCGTGCCGCCCAAGCGGCAGAACATGAGCTTCCACCCGAGTGCCGCGGCCGCGCAGCAGGCCGGGTTCCGGGCGTGCAAGCGGTGCCGTCCCGACGCCAGCCCGGGCTCGCCGCTGTGGAACGAACGCGCAGACCTCGTCGCGCGGGCGATGCGGCTGATCGCCGACGGCATCGTCGACACCGAAGGCGTCCGCGGCCTCGCCGCCCGCCTCGGCTACAGCGTCCGGCAGGTCGAACGCCAGGTGTTCGCCGAACTCGGCGCCGGACCCCTGGCGCTGGCCCGGGCCCAGCGCGCGCAGACCGCGCGGACGCTGATCGAGACGACCACGCTGCCGATGACCGAGCTGGCCCTGGCCGCCGGGTTCGGCAGCATCCGGACGTTCAACGACACCGTCCGCGAGGTGTTCGCGCTCTCGCCGACCGAACTGCGGCAGCGCGCGAAGGGCCGGCCCACCGCGGCGCCCGGCGCGCTCGTCCTGCGGCTGCCGTACCGGAAGCCGCTGTGCCCGGACAACCTCTTCGGGCACCTGGCCGCGACCGGCGTGCCGGGCGTGGAGGAGTGGCGGGACGGCGCCTACCGCCGGACGCTGCGGCTGCCGCACGGCCACGGCGTCGTCGCGCTGCGGCCCGAGGACGGGCACATCGCCTGCCGGCTCAGCCTGGCCGACCTGCGGGACCTGCCCGCCGCGACCAGCCGGTGCCGGCGGCTGCTGGACCACACCGCGGGCGCCGGCTGCTCGCTGGCCGCCAAGCTGCCGGTGACCGGGGGTTACGACTACACCGCGCACGGTCCGAA
>NZ_JBSGJD010000267.1:0-12889 GCF_053605405.1 Amycolatopsis sp. NPDC003861 | reverse complement strand
ATACAATAATTCTTTTTTTTTTTCTTTTGCCGTCCGTCGCCGCGATCCGGGGGGGGGGGGGGGGGGGGGGGGGGGGGGGGGGGGGGGCCCCCCCCCCCCCCCCCCCCCCCGCCCGGTTTCCGCCGGTGTGCCACCGTGTTCGAAAGAACCCCGCCGTCGTAGCCGGAGGGGGCTGCCACCTGGGGGTCCCCTCCGGCGTCATGCCGTCGCTTTCACCGCGTAGTCCTTGACCCGCATCGAGTCGTGCATCCGCACGCCGCCGGTGTTGAGCTTGGCGATCGCCCGGGTCAGCCCGGCCGGCAGCGCCGAGACCAGCTGCCCGCCGCGGGCCAGCGCCCAGACTCCGGCGCGGGAGGCCGGGATCAGGCTTCGCGCGGCCCCCATCGCGAACGCCCGGCTGCGGCGCACCAGCTCGCCCATTTCCCGTTCATACGCGGCGAAGGCGCGCTCGTGGTCCCCGTTCGCCTCGGCCAGCTCGCCGGCCAGGACGTACGCCCCCAGCACCGCGAGGCTCGTGCTTCCGCCGACGGCCGGCCCCGGGCAGTAGCCGGCGTCGCCGACGAGCGTCACCCGGCCGCGGGACCACGTGTCCAGCCGCAGCTGGGTGATCGAGTCGAAGTAGAACGGGCCCGGGCCGTCGAGACCGGCCAGCCAGCCGTCGACCTGCGGATGCATCCCGGAGAACGCTGCCCGGAGCAGCTGCTGCTGGCGGGAGACGTCGCGGTGGTGGTAGTCGAGCGGCTCGTCGCGGCGGAACAGGAACACCGCGCGGGCGTCGTCGAGGTGCCCGGCGCTGTAGAGGGACGCCGTGCGGCCGGGGCCGAGGTGGGTGACGGCCTCGCCGTCGAGCCCGAGGGTGTCCGGCAGGGACAGCACCGCCAGGTACGCGCCGATGAACGTCGTCAGCCCGGCTTCTTCCCCGAAGACGAGGCGCCGGACGTTCGAGTGCAGCCCGTCGGCGCCGACGACGAGGTCGAAGCGGCGCGGCTTGGCGTGCTCGAAGGTGACGTCGCCGTCGGGGGAGATGCCGGTGATCGAGTCGCCGAAGAGGTACTCGACGTCGTCGCGGCCGGCGTCGTAGTAGATCTCGGACAGGTCGTCGCGCATCACCTCGACGTGCCGGTCGGAGGTGGCCTGGAAGACCTTCGACAGGTCCACGTGCAGGGGCTTGGGGCTGCCTTCGCGGTGCAGCGTCATCCGGGTGGTGCCGGTGGCGACGGCCTCGACGCGGGGCAGGACGCCCATCAGTTCGGTGATGTCCACGGCCGGCCGGAAGAGGTCGACGGCGTGGCCGCCGGTCTTGCGCAGCTGTGGTGCGCGCTCGACGACGGTGACGTCGAAGCCGTGACGGGTGAGCCAGTACGCCAGCACCGGTCCGGCGATGCTCGCGCCGGAGACGAGGATCCGCATGAGTACCTCCCTGACTTAACGGTCGGTAAGTTGTACCACAGTTCCTTACCTATCGTTAAGTCAGTTATGCTGGGGCGGTGCCGAAACCGTCCGACACCAAGCAGCGCATCCTCGACGTCGCCCGCGACCTGTTCACCAGCCAAGGCGTCCAGCGCACCAGCCTGCAGGACATCGCCGACCGGCTCGGCATCACCAAACCCGCGCTCTACTACCACTTCCCGTCGCGCGACGACCTCATCCTCAGCATCGTCCAGCCGCTGCTCGACGACGGCGAGGAGTTCCTCCTCGCCCAGGAAGCCCGCGGCGACGCCCCGGTCCGCGAGCTGATCGAAGGCTTCTTCGACTTCAACCACCGCCACCGCGCCGACGTCGTCATGCTGCTGGCCGAGATGCCGACCCTGGCCGACCTCGGGCTCATCGACCGCGTCCTGGCCTGGCGGACCCGCCTCACCGCGCTGATCTGCGGCCCGGCACCCACCCTCGACCAGCAGGCCCGGGCCATCCTCGCCCTCGGCGGCCTGCAGGACGTCTGCATGCAGTTCCCCGACGTCCCGGTCGCCGACCTCAAGGCCGCCGCGGTCGCCGGCGCGCTCGACGCCCTCGGCCGCTGAAAAAATCTTCGCGGCGCGTGTCGAGAACGTCCGGGCGGCTCCGTCCCCGGGGCAGAACAGGCCACCGGACAAGGAGACCGACCATGCAGCAGAACGAGATCGCCGAGGTCCTCGACCGCCCGCTCAGCCGCGAACTGCTGGCCCGCGACGTGACCCGCGTGGCCTACGTCGCCAAGGACGGCACCCCGCGCAGCATCCCGATCGCCTTCACCTGGAACGGCTCGCAGATCGTGCTGTGCACGACGAAGAACTCCCCGAAGCTGCCGTCCCTACGCGCCAACCCCGCGGTCGCCCTGACCATCGACACCGAGGTCCACCCGCCCAAGATCCTCCTCGTCCGCGGCCGCGCGGAACTGGACGTCGTCGACGGCATCCCGGAGGAGTACCTGCAGATGAACGGCACCTACCAGATGACCCCCGAGCAGCGCGTCGAGTGGGAACGCGAGGTCCGCTCGCTCTACGACGGCATGGTCCGCATCGTCATCACCCCGACCTGGGCCAAGCTGATCGACTTCGAGACCACCCTGCCCAGCGCGGTCGAGGAACTGGCCCGGCAGCGCGCCGAGCGCGTCGGCTAACGCACCGCGGCGCGCTCGAGGATCGCTCCCGTGTCCACGCCGGCCGGGAGCGTGCCGAAGGCGATGCCCCAGTCGCCGCCGAAGCGGGACGCACAGAACGCGTCCGCCACCGCCGGGTGACCGTGGCGGACCAGCAGGGCACCCTGCAGCACCAGCGCCATCGACTCGACCACCCGCCGGGCCCGGTATTCGATGCCGTCCAGGTCCGTCAGCTCCTTGCGGACGCGGTCCACGGCGTCGTCGAGCCGGGCGTCGCCGCCGGCCGCCTGCTCGACCTCGGCGAAGAACGCCGCCACCGATTCCGGCTGCCGGCCCATCGCCCGCAACGCGTCCAGCGCCGCGACGTTGCCCGAGCCCTCCCAGATCGACGACAGCGGCGCCTCCCGGTACAGCCGCGGCATGCCCGACTCCTCGACGTACCCGTTCCCGCCGAAGCACTCCAGGGCCTCGGCCGCGTGCACCGGCGCCCGCTTGCACACCCAGTACTTCGACACCGCGAGCCCCAGCCGGCGGAACGCCTGCTCCTGCTCGTCGTCGCGCCGGTCGCCCGCCGCGGCCAGCCGCATCGCCACCGTCGTGGCCGCCTCGGACTCCAAGACCAGGTCGGCCAGGACGTTCGCCATCAGCGGCTGGTCGATCAACGCCTTGCCGAACGCCCACCGGTGGGTCGCGTGGTGCACCGCCCGGACCGCCCCCAGCCGCATGCCCGACGCGCTGCCCAGCGTGCAGTCCAGCCGGGTGTTGTTGACCATCTCGATGATCGTGCGGACCCCGCGGCCCTCCTCGCCGACCAGCCAGCCGACCGCGTGGTCGTACTCGATCTCCGACGACGCGTTCGACCGGTTGCCCAGCTTGTCCTTCAGCCGCTGCAGCCGGATCGGGTTGCGCGAGCCGTCCGGCAGCACGCGGGGGAGCAGGAAGCACGACAGCCCGCCCGGCGCCTGCGCCAGCGTCAGGAACATGTCGCACATCGGCGCCGAGGTGAACCACTTGTGCCCGACCAGGGTGTAGCTGCCGTCGGCGGCCGGGGTCGCGGTCGTCGTGTTCGCCCGGACGTCCGAGCCGCCCTGCTTCTCGGTCATCGACATCCCCGCGAGCAGCCCGCGCTTGGTGCCGGGCTCGCGCAGGCCGAAGTCGTACTCGGTCGCCGCCAGCAGCGGCTCGTAGCGCGCCGCCAGCTCCGGGGTCGCCCGCAGGGCCGGGATCGCCGCGTAGGTCATCGAAATCGGGCAACTGTGCCCGGCCTCGACCTGACCCCAGACGTAGAACTTCGCCGCCCGCGCCGCGTGGACGCCCTCGCGCGGGTCCCGCCACGGCGTGCCGTGCAGGCCGTGGGCCGTCGCGACCTTCATCAGCTCGTGCCAGTACGGGTGGAACTCCACCTCGTCGACCCGGTGGCCGTACCGGTCGTGCGTGCGCAGCACCGGCTCGTTCTCGTTGACCAGCCGGCCCCACTCCTGGGCCTGCTCGGTCCCGGCCAGCCGGCCCAGCTCGTGCAGCTCGCCGGCCGCCCAGCCCGCACCGGCCCGCTCGAGCCCGGCCAGCAGCGCCGGGTCGTCGGCGACGTCGTGCCCCACCAGCGGCGGGACCTGGTTGGTGACCTCATGCGTGGCGGGCATCGGAGCCTCCTAGAGCGCGAAGGATGAACGTGCGAAGCTCGGCGACGTCACCGGCGTTCCCGCTGGTCAACGGCCCGATCAGGACCTCGGCGGCGGCGCCGACCAGCGCAGCGGCGGTGAGCCGGCCGTCCTGGGGCGGCAGCACACCCTCCCGCACGCCGGCGGCGACGTGCTCGGCGATGACCTCGGTGAAGGCCCGCCGGAACTCCAGCCGCTCGGCATCGATGAGCACGTCGACCGGCTCGGCGAGCAGGGCGTACGCCTGCTTCGGCGCCTTGAGCGCGCGCTGGGCGAAGGTGTCGACGGCTGCCAGGACCCGTTCGGCCGGGGCACCCGCCTCCGCCGACGCCGTCCGGACCGCTTCGACCTCCCGCGTCACGACCTGCCGGAAGACGTGCACGACCAGGTCGGCTTTGGTGGGGAAGTGCTGGTAGACACTGCCGACGGCCACTCCGGCCCGCTCGGCCACGGCGGCGACGGAGCAGCCGCCGTAGCCGTGTTCGGCCAGCTGCCGGGTCGCGGCGGCGACGATCGTCTCGCGCTGGGCGTCGAGGCGTTCCTGCACCTTCGGGGTGCGGCGGTAGGGCACGTCAAGAAGTGAAGCACCGATTCATTGCTTCAGCAAGGCCGGGTCCACATCGGGCTCCACCGCGCCCTCGGCTTCGCACCCGCCGGCGTCTACCGGCAGGTCGGCTGGAAACACGGCGCATGGCACGACGTCGCCTGGGTCGAAAAGAACCTACGCGCAACCGACGGTTGCACATCGGCGCCCGCCGAGCTAACGTGACACGCAACAAAAAGTTGCACAAGGAGCCTCACATGGAACACGGCAGCATCGAACGCGAAATCCACATCGACGCCCACCCCGACGTCGTCTTCGACGTCGTCAGCAGCCCCGAACACCTCCGCGAATGGTGGCCCGACGAAGCCGAATACCCCGTCGAACCCGGGGGAGACGGCCGCATCGGCTTCGGCGGCTCCTGGGTCCGCTTCACCGTCGTCGACGCCAGCCCACCCCGGCACTTCTCCTTCCGCTGGACCCACGCCGAAGGGGAGACCGCCGCCCCCGGCAACTCCTTCCTCGTCGTCTTCGACCTCGAACCCACCGCCACCGGCACCCGCCTCAAAATGACCGAAACCGGCTTCCGCGAACGCGGCTGGGACGAAGCCAAGATCGCCGCCGAATACGCCGACCACGTCACCGGCTGGGACCACTTCCTGCCCCGCCTGCCCGCCTGCGCCGCCCAGCTCGGAGCCACCCGGTGACCACCGCCGTGGACGACGACCTCTGGTCGGCCGTCGGCGACCCCACCCGCCGCCGCATGCTCGACCTGCTGCTCAGCCAGGGGAGCGGCACCGCGACCAGCCTCAGCGAACACCTGCCCGTCACCCGCCAGGCCGTCGCCAAGCACCTCGCCGTCCTCGACCGCGCCGGCCTCGTCCACGCCCGCAGCGCCGGCCGCGAAAAGCAGTTCCACGTCGACGAAACCCAGCTCGCCCGCGCCGTCGCCCAGCTCACCGACGTCGGCAACGCCTGGGACGCCCGGCTCCGCCGCATCAAGACCATCGCCGAAACCATCGAGAAGAAGAGAAAGCCGTAGAAAATGGACATCCTGCACCGCATCGGCATCCACCACGCCACCCCGGACCAGGTCTTCGACGCGCTCACCACCATCGACGGCCTCGCCGGCTGGTGGACCGAAAAGACCGAAGGCAGCACCGAACCCGGCGGCGTCATCGCGTTCCGCTTCATCCCGGGCGGCTTCGACATGAAGGTCCTCGAACTCGACCCGGGCCGGCTCGTCCGCTGGGAAGTCGTCGACGGGCCGCCGGAGTGGCTCGGCACGACGATCCGCTGGGAGCTCGAAAAGCGCGACGACTACACGATCGTGCTGTTCAAGCACGAAGGCTGGCGCGAGGCGGTCGAGTTCATGCACCACTGCAGCACGAAGTGGGCGATCTACCTGATGAGTCTCAAGCAGCTCGTGGAGACCGGGGAGGGTGCCCCGGCACCGCGGGACGTGATGATCAGCGACTGGCACTGACGTTACTTGACATAATGTACATTATCGGCACTTAGGGACGTGCTGGGCGGACAGCCCGGGAGGGGTCGGATCCGGGGTCGGGTGTTGTCCAGGTTGCAGGAGCGTTCGCTTCGCCAGGACGGCTCCTGTCAGGGTTTCGACCTCTCACTCGGCCGGCAGTTGGCCGATCTGAGCCCTGAGAGGCCCGGGAGCATCCCCTGAGGGACGCGAACCCGATGTCCGGCCACTCGACCTCAAAACGTCACGGTGACGAAACTGTCCGAGGTTTGGTCACCCTGGCGTTGCTGTGCGGCACGGTTGGCGACCACGGATCGGCGGCCTCGGCCTCCCGAACCCCGGGTCGCCGGCCGGGTCGTGTCGAACATGTGTGCGTATGCCCCGCAGTGGCGTGCAGCGGCGTCCGGAGGCTCGAAACGGCCTCGGGAGGATCCTCGTGTCCCCCGGGGAAGATCCCTGGGTCAGACCGGCGTTTCATGCATAATTGCCATTATGCATGAAACGCCGGGTTCGGGCCCGGACGCGGAAACTGTCGGTGGCGTGCGGTACAAGATCCACATGAAGGTTTCCGAGGCCCAGCAAGCCTTCTTCGCGGCCCGCCGGCCGCGCAAGGACTCCCCGCACACCACCGACGCCTACCGCCGCGATCTCGCCGGCATCACCACTCTCCTGGTTTCGGAGCTCGGCCGTCCGGCCGAGGACCTCGAGGTGGCCGACCTCACCGGGCCGGCGCTGCGGTCGGCGTTCGGCGTGTTCGCGGACGGGCACGCGAAGAGCTCGGTGCTGCGGGCGTGGTCGACGTGGAACCAGTTCCTGACGTTCTGCGTGGCCGACGGGCTGCTGGCGGGCAATCCGATGGGTGCGGTGGCGCGGCCGCGGACGCCGGCGTTGACGCCGAAGCCGTTGCGGGGCGAGGAAACCCCGGAGCAGCTGCTGTCGGCGGCGGCCGCCGGGTCGCGGCGCGCGCGGGATCCGTGGCCGGAGCGGGACGTGCTGGTGATCGCGCTGGGGTTGGTGGCGGGGTTGCGGGCGGCGGAGATGCGGGCGTTGACGTCGCGGTCGCTGGTGGGGCGCGCGGGTGAGTTGCGGTTGCACGTGAAGGGGAAGGGCAGCCGGGATCGGTCGATTCCGGTGCAGCCGGTGCTGGCGGAGCTGATCGAGCGGTACCGGGAGTCGTGCCGGGTGCGGTTCCCGAACGTGCGGTTCTCCCCTGGTTCGCCGTTGCTGCTGGATCGGGCGGGTGAGCCGATCGGGCGGGGTGCGCTGGAGTACCTGGTGAAGTCGTGTTACCGGGGTGCGGGGTTGCACGACCGGGTGCCGGTGGGGGCGAATCTGCACGCGTTGCGGCACACGTTCGCGACGCGGCTGGCGGAGGACGGGGCGACGGCGTCGGAGATCATGGCGTTGCTGGGGCACGCGAGCTTGGCGACGAGCCAGAACTACATCGAGGCGACGGGCCGCGAGCAGCGCGCGGCGGCGGCGAGCAACCGGACTTATCGGGCGTTGGACAGCTTGGGCTGAGGTTCCGGAACGGACGACACGTGTGTTGGGAGGGACGACACGGCGGCCGGGGGTGGGTCAGCGAAGTTGTTCGAGGTCTTTGGCGGCGCGGGCGATTTCGGCGGCGAGGCCGCGGAGTTCTCGGGGGTCGGCGCCGTCGTCGGCGGCGGTGACGATGTCTTCGGCGGCGCAGCGGAGCTGGAAGAGGCGGTCCTGGAGGGCGGCGATCTCGGTGTCGGAGAGCACGACGGCGTCTTCGGGCAGGCCGCTGCGCTGCAGGGCCGTACGGCGTTCGTAGGCGCGCTGGCGGCAGGATTGGCCGCAGTAGCGCCGGCGGCGGCCGACGTTGCCGCCTTCGGGGAGGCGCCGTCCGCACCAGCCGCAGTGCTTGGGGGCGCCTCGGCGGGCCGGGGCGATGTCGATCGTGGTCGGCTGGGTCAGTTCGGCGGCTTCCCTCACCCGGGAGACCCTAGCTGGCCACCGTTTGCTCATGCCGGGGTCATGGCGGAAGGGCACACTTGGGGGATGCAGGCTTCGTTTCCGTACCTGGCCGACCCGGTCCCCCGTGCTTTCGCGCACCGGGGGTGGCACCTCGGTGACCTCGCGGGGTTGGAGAACTCGTTGCCGGCGTTCGAGCGGGCGTGCGCGGAGGGGTACCGGTACCTCGAGACGGACGTGCACGCGACGGCGGACGGTGTGGTGGTGGTCCACCACGATCCGAACCTGGATCGGACGACGGACGGGTCGGGGCCGATCGCGGCGCAGACGTGGGCGCAGCTGAAGAACGTGAAGGTGGGTGGGAAGGCGCCGTTGTCGCGGCTGGAGGACGTCCTGGAGGAGTTGCCGGACGCGCGGTTCAACGTCGATGTGAAGGCGGATCGGGCGGTGGAGCCGTTCGTGCGGGTGCTGGAGCGGACGGGGGCGTTCGACCGGGTGGCGGGGGCGGCGTTTTCGGACGCGCGGCTGGTGCGGTTGCGGAAGCTGGCGGGGCCGCGGCTGGTGACGGCGATGGGGCCGCGGTCGGCGTTCGCGTTGTGGGCGCGGGGCCGGTTGCCGCTGCTCCCCCTCGGGCGGCTGGTGCTGGGGGCGATGGCCCAGGTGCCGGTGCGGCAGGGGGTGTTGCGGGTGGTGGACAAGGCGTTCCTGGCGATGGCGGGGCGGTCGGGCATCGAGGTGCACACGTGGACGATCGACGATCCGGCGGAGATGCGGATGCTGCTGGACCTGGGGGTGCACGGGATCGTGACGGACCGGCCGGATCTGCTGCGTGAGGTGCTGATCGAGCGGGGTGCGTGGCGGCGGTCGCAGGAGTCTTGACGGCTCAGCGGGGTGGTTTGCCGGTCCAGGCGGCTTCCCAGGTCTTGGGGCCGAGGAGGCCGCTGTCCTTGATGCCGTTGGCGCGCTGGAGGTCGAGGACGGCGGTGCGGGTCTTGTCGAGGTAGCAGCCGGTGCCGGTGAAGCCGTAGCCGAAGGCGTTCATGCGGAGCTGGAAGGTCTTGAGGGCGTCGGCGCAGTCGCCGTAGGCGTAGACGACGCCGGGCCAGGCGGGGCGGGGGCCGCCGGGGCCGGGTGGCGGGGTGGGCAGGCCTCCCCCGCCGATGTAGGCGGATTCGGTGTAGCTGGGGACGCGTTTGCTGCGGGCGTCGGCGTCGGCGGCGAGTTTGAGCATGCCGGCGCACTGCCAGGGTTGCCAGCCGCGCATGCGGTAGAGGTAGAGGGCGCGGTAGTCCTGTTCGGCGGGGGCGGCCTGGTCGGGGCGGCCTTGGCCGCCGACGCTGCGCCAGGTGGGCAGGTCGAACTGGTAGGCGCCGTAGTAGCCGTTGCCGGTGTTGGTGGCGTAGCGGCCGCTGGACTCGCACATGCGGAGTTTGGCCCAGGCGGCCGCCGCGGGGTCCGCGGCGGCGGTGGCGGGGTTGAGCAGCGGCAGACCCATGGCGGCGAGGGCGAGGAGCAGGAGGCTCGTCACGGTGCGTCGGCGGTTCTGGATCATGGGTGCACAGTAGGAGCGTGTCCCAATGACCACAACAGACACGATGAGCGCTCAAGTCTCACATGAAACACTGTTCACTTTTGCCGACGACACGCCGTGAGGGGCGAACGGGGTGTCGTGGCGGGGCGGCGGATGATCACGAAGCGACAAACCGGACACGGTTTCGGTGGCGCGTTCTCGGGGGACGACGCGTCCCCGTAGTCTCCGCGCTGACCTGGAAGTTCTTGAGCCGAAGGAGCCGTGGATGACGCTGGCCGGGACGCGCTCGACCAAGCGCGAGCGCTGGGGCTGGTATTTCTACGACTGGGCGAATTCGCCGTTCTATTCGTCGACGACGACGGTGTTCGGGGCGCTGTCGATGAGCCCGATCGCGGCGGCGGACGCGAAGGCGAACATCACCCTTAACGGGGACCGTGCGTGCTTGGACGCGGCGGGCGAGGCGGACACGTTGCACCACTGCGACGTGACGTTGTTCGGACTGCACTTCCCCGCCGGTTCGGTGTGGGGGTACCTGCTGTCGGTGGCGACGGTGGTGCAGGTGCTGGTGCTCCCGATCGCGGGTGCGGTGGCGGATCGCAGTCACAACAAGCGGCGGATCCTGGGCGGGTTCGCGTTCCTGGGTGCGGCGGCCGCGGCGGGGATGTTCTTCCTGACGGGCTCGGACTGGCAGCTGGGTGCGGCGCTGTTCATCGTGGCGAACATCGGGTACGGGGGTTCGCTGGTCGTCTACTACTCGTTCCTGGCCGACATCGGCGGGCCGGACGAGCGGGACGGCATTTCGGCGAAGGGCTGGGCGTTCGGGTACCTGGGTGGCGGGCTGGCGCTGGCGTTGCAGCTGGGGTTCTACCTGAAGCACGACCTGTTCGGGGTGGATCAGGACCTGGCGGTGCAGATCTGCTTCCTGACGTCGGGGCTGTGGTGGGCGGCGTTCACCGTGCCGGCGGTGCGGCGGCTCCCCCGCCGGCACGTGCCGGTGGACGTCGCGCCGGGGCGGTCGGTGCTGCGGGCGGGGTTCGCGGAGCTGCGGCAGACGCTGGTGGCGGCGAAGGCGTATCCGCTGACGCTGGCGTTCCTGGGCAGCTACCTGGTCTTCACCGACGGGATCAACACGGTGGTGACGGTGTCGGCGCAGTACGGCAAGGACGAGCTGGGGTTCGGCAACAGCGTGCTGATCGTCACGATCCTGGTGATCCAGTTCGTGGCGTACCTGGGTGGGACGTTGCACGGGCTGGTGGCGCGGCGGTGGGGGGCGAAGCGGACGATCCTGGGCAGCCTGGTGGTGTGGATCGTGGTGCTGGGCGGGGCGTACTTCGTGCAGCCGCGGCAGATGCTGCAGTTCCTGGCGGTGGCGGTGGGGATCGGGCTGGTGCTGGGTGGGACGAACGCGTTGTCGCGGTCGTTGTTCAGCCAGATGATCCCGGCGGGCAAGGACGCGCAGTACTACTCGCTCTACGTCGTGGGCGAGCGCGGGACGTCGTGGCTGGGGCCGCTGGTGTTCGCCGGGGTCGGGCAGGCGACGGGGTCGTTCCGGCTGGCCATCATCGCGCTGGTGATCTTCTTCGCGGCCGGTCTGGTGCTGGTGTGGCTGGTGCCGGTGCGGCGGGCGATCGTGGCGGCGGGCAACACCCCGCCGGAGGTTCTGTAGCCACCGATAGGGTCGGGCGTCGTGACCTTGATCGACGACGCCGCCGGCCCTGATCCCACCGATGCCCTGTCGTCGGTTCCCGCGGCGGGTTCGCGCCGCGGGACGCCGCCGGTGGGCAGGCTGAAGTTCTGCTACGGGCCGATGGACTGCGGGAAGTCGACGCTGGCGCTGCAGATCGACCACAACCACGCGCGGCAGGGGCGCCGGGGGCTGGTGCTGGTGCGCCACGACCGTTCGGGGGCGCCGCAGATCTCCAGCCGGATCGGGCTGACCCGGCAGGCGGTGGAGGTCGGTGAGGACACCGACGTGCGTGACCTGGTGCGGCAGGAGTGGGCGCAGGGCCGGCACGTGGACTACGTGGTGGTGGACGAGGCGCAGTTCCTCTCCCCCGGTCAGGTCGATCAGCTGGCGGAGCTGGCCGACGAGGTGGAGATCGACGTCTACTGCTTCGGGATCGCGACGGACTTCCGGAGCCGGTTGTTCCCGGGGGCCGCCCGTCTGTTCGAACTGGCGGACGAGTTGCAGCCGGTTCAGGTGGAGGTGTTGTGCTGGTGCGGGCTGCCGGGGCGGTTCAACGCGCGGGTGGTGGACGGCGAGGTGGTGCGCGAGGGCGATACCGTCGTGGTGGCAGATACCGAACAATCCGTAGTTGAAACTTCAGCTTCAGTACGTTTTGAGGCCGAATTCACTACGGTGCGTTATCAGGTATTGTGTCGCCGCCACTTCCGAGCGGGTGACTTGGGGCCGGTTACCGCCCATCACGGTCAGTTACGGTTGACCTGAGCGAGACGCGAGTAGCCCATCCGGGGGATATCAGCACTAAGAAGGCCGTATTGACGTCACGCCGGAGCGCGAAATGCCTCCTACTAGTGGAAGCTAATGCAGGCGGGTGACGCAGCTCATCGTGAGCAACGACATGGTGTTCCGGGAATCCTCCGGGACCGCGGGTCGTTGCATAGGGTGAGCAACACCCTGGCTCCACCCCGGAGCTGACTGAAAGGACCCCACTATGGCCGACCGTGTTCTTCGTGGAAGCCGGCTGGGAGCGGTCAGCTACGAGACCGACCGCAACCACGACCTCGCCCCACGTCGCACCGTGCGCTACGCCTGCCCGAAGAACCACGAGTTCGAGGTGCCGTTCTCCGACGACGCCGAGATCCCGACGGCCTGGGAGTGCCGCCTGCACGGCAGCGAATCGGAGATCGTCGATGGCGGGCAGCCCGAGCAGAAGAAAGTCAAGCCGCCGCGCACCCACTGGGACATGCTGCTCGAGCGGCGCACGATCCCGGAGCTCGAGGACCTGCTGAACGAACGTCTCGCCGAGCTGAAGGGCCGCCGCACCTCCCGGTCGGCGTGACCCTCCAGAGCTCGGCCTTGTAGCCCAGCTCCCACCACAACGGAAAGGCCCCCGCGACCTCCCCCCGCGGGGGCCTTTCGCATGCCCGGCACCAGCCCCCCGGATGCGCCCCAATGTGGCGTTGGGTGCGTCCAACG
>NZ_JBSGJD010000266.1:0-12933 GCF_053605405.1 Amycolatopsis sp. NPDC003861 | reverse complement strand
TGGTAAGGCGGGTTAGAACCCGCCTTACCACTCACGACCAGCCGCGGTAGACCTAGTAACTCCGGGGCGTCCAGACGATGCCGTTCTCGGATCGGGTGCGGGACGAGCCCACGATCAGCAGGCAGCGCATGTCCACTGTGGACGGGTCCAGCTCACCGAGCGTCGTGACGCGGATGTCCTCCTCCGGGCCGCCAACGTCCCTCGCCACCACGACCGGCGTCGAAGGCGCACGGTGGCGGAGCAGCACCGACCGGGCGTCCGCGAGCTGGGTCGTCCGGGAACGTGAGGCCGGGTTGTACAACGCCAGCACAAGATCTGCCGCGCCCGCCGCGTCCAGGCGCTTCTCGATGATCTCCCACGGCTTCAGCCGATCCGACAGCGAGAGCACGCAGTAGTCGTGGCCCAGCGGGGCTCCCACCCGGGACGCCGCTGCCTGGGCGGCCGTCACGCCCGGGACGATCCGGACCCGGACGCCCGTGCCGTGGCCGGCCGAGACCTGCTCCAGCACCGCCGACGCCATCGCGAACACCCCCGGGTCACCCGAGGACACCACCGCGACCCGGCCGCCGGAAGCAGCCAGGGACAACGCCTCGCGCGCCCGGTCGGCCTCGACGCGGTTGCCCGACGCGTGCCGCTGCTGGCCCGCCTTCTGCGGCACCCGCGCCACGTACGGCCCGTACCCGACGATGTGCTCCGCAGCCGAAAGCTCCGCTGCCGCTTCCGGGGTGAGCCACTCCGGGCCCGCCGGCCCGAGGCCCACGACGACGACTTCGCCACCCGAAGAAGGCGCAGCGGCGACGGGAGCAGGCGAAACCCGAGACGCATAGGCCGGCGAAGGCAGCAAAGCCAACGAGAAGTACGGGACCGTGGACGGATCGACCTCACCCAGGGGCTCGACCCGCTGCTGCCCCCACGTCGCGCGCTCGACGTACACGGCGTCGTCCAGTTTCCCGGCTTCCTCGAACGCCTCCCGCACCGACGAGAACGTCCGCCCCAGCTTGAGCACCGCTGCCGCGTCGGTGTCCGCCAGGCGCCGCGCCAGCTCCGGGGCCGGGAGCGTGCCCGGGAGCACCGTCAGCACCTCGTCGCGCTGCACCAGCGGGCGGCCGATGACCGACGACGCCGCGCTCACCGACGTCACGCCCGGGACGACCACCGCTTCGAACCGGCCGGCCAGCCGCTCGTGCATGTACATGTACGAGCCGTAGAAGAATGGGTCGCCCTCGCAGAGCAGGACCACGTCACGGCCGGCGTCGAGGTGCTCGGCCAGCCGTTTCGCGCTCAGCTCGTAGAAGTCGGCGATCGCGCCCTCGTAGCCGCCCGGGTGGTCGGTCGTCTCCGTGGTGACCGGGTAGACCAGCTTCTCCTCGATCTGCCCCTCGCGCAGGTACGGCTCGGCCACCGAACGCGCGATGCTCCGGCCGTGCCGCGCGCAGTGGTACGCGATCACCGAGGCCTCGGAGATCAGGCGGGCCGCCTTGACCGTCATCAGTTCCGGGTCGCCGGGGCCGAGGCCGACGCCGTACAGCGTGCCGGTCATTCCTCTGCGCTCGCGAGGGCGTTGATCGCCGCGACGGCCATCGCGCTGCCACCCCGGCGGCCGTGCACCACGAGGTAGGGCGCAGGCGCGCGCTTGGCGAGCTCCACTTTGGACTCCACCGCGCCGACGAACCCGACCGGGACGCCGATGATCGCCGCGGGGGCGCCGACGCCTTCGTCGAGGATCTCCAGCAGGCGGAACAGCGCCGTCGGTGCGTTGCCGATCGCCACCACCGAACCGGGCAGCTTGTCGCGCCACAGCTCCAGCGCCGCCGCCGAGCGCGTGGTGCCCATGCGTTCGGCCAGCGAAGGAACACCGGGGTCCGACAGCGTGCAGAGCACTTCGTTGGCCGCGGGCAGGCGGCGCCGGGTGACGCCGCTGGCGATCATCTGCGCGTCGCACAGGATCGGCGCGCCGGCCTCCAGCGCCGCGCGGCCGGACTCGACGACGTCGAGCGTGTAGCGCAGGTCGTCGACCAGATCGACCATGCCGCAGGCGTGGATCATCCGGACCGCCAGGCCGGCCACGTCGTCGGGCAGGATCGCCAGGTCCGCCTCCTCGCGGATCGTGGCGAACGAGTGCCGGTAGATCTCGGCACCGTCCCGCAGGTAGTCGATCACAGATTTCCCTCCAGCTCGTCGAGCGGCACCCAGCGGCCGTCGATGCGGTAGCCCCCCGCTTCGGCGACAACGTCCACATGGGACTGCGACGGCTTTCCGCACCGCCGTTCGCAGCCCGAGAAGTGCGCGCGCAGGCCCGGCCGGAACACCGCGTCGGCCCGGACGTCGGCGCGCGACTTCGCGCAGCCCGGACGGCCGATGCACGCGGTGGTCCCCGAGGCCTCGCCGCCGAAGCCCAGCCGTGCGAAGACGTCGGCGGGCACGTCCGGCAGCACCACGGACTTCCACGGCGTGACCAGCGCGGGGCCGAACTCCGCCAGCGCCCGCGCCTGCGCCGCGGACAGCTGCCCGAAGCGCGGCACGACTCCGGCCGCGAAGCCGCCGTCCCGGGAGATCAGCCCCGCCGGGACCTCGACGCCGGCCCGCGGCACCGGCGTTCCCCGCCAGGCCGGGTCGTCGAGTTCCGCGACCCGCCAGGCCGACCCGCGCACGCGCAGGAAGCCGAGCGCGACTTCGACCAGCGCCGAGACGGCGCCGGCGCGCGACACCCGTCGTCCGGTGTCGCCGCCCGCGAGCAGCAGCGTGCCCTCGGCCGGGCCCACCGCGAGCCAGCAGACGTCGGCCCCTTCGGCGGCGACGTCGCCGCGGCCGTCGTCGAAGGCGAAGAGGAACCGGCCGGGCAGCGACGCCAGCTCCGGCGTCGAACACAGCACGTCGTCCAGCGCCGACGCCAGCCCGCGGACGTCGGCGAGGCCACCGCGCAGCCCGCTCAACGGCGACGCGAGGACGTTCCGGACCCGCTCGTGCGACGGCGACGGCAGCAGGCCCGCACCGGTCAGCCGGGCTTCGAGGCCGGGCCGCGTGACGGCGCGCAGCTGGACGTTGCCACGCGAGGTGAGGTGGAGATCGCCGTCCCCGCAGGCTTCGGCCGCGTCGGCCAGCGCGCGCAGCTGCACTGCGGAAATCGTGCCGCCGGGCAGGCGCACGCGGGCCAACGGCCCGTCGGCGGCGTCGTGGGGTGCGAAAACACCGGGGCACGCGTCGGCTCGCACACGTGCTGGGGTCGGCATGAGGTCACTGTAGCTGGCGGTTTTCCGGCTCCGGCGGCTCCGGACGCGGCCGGAGCCGGGCCGTTCCGGCGTCCAGGTCCACGTCACGCCAGGGTGGCGCGCCTTCGGCGTCCTGCTCGACGAGCATCGACATCGTTTCCCGGTGTTCCAGCTCACGCCGCTTGGTCCCGTAGAGGAACGCGGTCGTCTCCTCGATGTACGTGGCGGACAGCCGCGCCTTGAAGCGCGAGCCGTTCTTGCGCGGCCGCAGTTCGATCGCCGCCATGACCAGCAGGACCACGACGCCGCCCGGAAGGGCCAGCCCCAGCCAAGTTCCCATGCCCGGCGAACCGGGTGACCGCGGGTCAAGTTCCCGGGACCGCAGAAGTCTGATCGAATGTAGCAGGTGTGCTACATTCGATCGCATCAGTCAGATGGGGGTGACCAGGATGAGAGATCCCGCCGATCCCGTCGTCCGCGTGCGCGGGCTACGGATGCGGTACGGCACGAACGACGTGCTCCACGGCGTCGACTTCGAGGCCTACCGAGGGGAGGTCGTCGGCTTGCTCGGGCCGAACGGCGCGGGCAAGACCACGACGATCGAGATCCTCGAGGGCTTCCGCATGCGGTCGGCCGGCGAGGTGAGCGTGCTCGGCGTCGACCCGGCGCACGGGGGTGAGGACTGGCGGGCACGGCTGGGGGTCGTGCTCCAGTCCTGGCGCGACCACGGGAAGTGGCGCGTCCGCGAACTGCTCACCCACCTCGGCCGGTACTACCTGCCGTACTCGACGCCGTCGCGCCCGCGGCCGTGGGACGCCGACGAGCTGATCGAGACGGTCGGGCTCACCGAGCACGCGGGCAAGAAGCTCAAGCAGCTTTCCGGCGGCCAGCGGCGGCGGCTCGACGTCGCGATCGGCATCGTCGGCCGCCCGGAGCTGCTGTTCCTCGACGAACCGACCGCGGGCTTCGACCCCGAGGCCCGGCGCGAGTTCCACGACCTGGTGCACCGCCTGTCCGACGAGCTCGACACCACGATCCTGCTGACCACGCACGACCTCGACGAGGCCGAGAAGCTGGCCGACCGGATCCTCATCCTCAACGGCGGCCGGATCATCGCCGACGGCTCGGCCGACCAGCTCAGCCGGCAGATCTCCGGCGAGGCCGAGGTTCGCTGGAGCGTCGGCGGGCAGCGGTTCGTCCACTCGACGACCGAAGCGACGAAGTACGTGTACGAGCTGTTCAAGCAGCACGGCGAGGCCATCGCCGACCTGGAGGTCCGGCGGGCGTCGCTGGAAGACACCTACATGGCGCTGGTCCACCGGGCGGAGTCCGGTGGCGAGACGGAGCTCGGCCTCCAGGAAGCGGGCGCGCGATGAACGCCAAGACCGCGGCACTGCGCTCCGGGCTGGCCCGCGGGTGGATCGAGTTCAAGCAGACCTGGACCAACGCCGAAGACGTGGTGGGGCAGGTCGTCTTCGCGGGGCTCTTCCTCGCCACGTTGTTCTTCATGCGGAACGCGACCCTGCCCGGCACGACGTTCTCCCTCGGTGCCGCGACCGTGCCCGGCCTGCTCGGCGCCGGCGTCGTGTTCACCGGCCTGACCGGCGCCGCCGGTTACCTGGCCGCCGAGCGCGAGGACGGCACGCTGCTGCGCGCGAAGGCGACCCCGAACGGGATGCTCGGGTACCTGACCGGGAAGACGACGGCGCTGACGCTCGGCCAGCTCACGTCCCTGGCGGTGGTCCTGATCCCCTGCCTCTTCCTGTTCTCCGAACTGGCGCCCGACGGTGTCCGGTCGTACCTGCACCTCGCCTGGGTGCTGGTGATCGGGCTGTTCGCCACCATGCCGATCGGCGCGGCCCTGGGTTCGCTGGCCGGCAGCGCCCGCGCCACGGGCCTGATCGTGCTGCCGGTGATGGGCCTGGGCGCGATCTCGGGGATCTTCTACCCGATCACCGCGCTGCCGGGCTGGGTGCAGGACCTCGCGCAGGTGTTCCCGATGTACTGGCTCGGCCTCGGGATGCGCTCGGCGCTGCTGCCGGACAGCGCGGTCGTCGTCGAAATCGGCCGGTCGTGGCGGCCGGTGCCGACCCTGGCGGTGCTCGTCGCGTGGTCTGTGATCGGATTGGTGCTGGCGCCGATCCTGCTCCGCCGCATGGCGCGGCGGGAAGCGGGCTCGTCGGTGGCCGAACGGCGGCAGAAGGCCATGCAGCGTGTGGGGTAGTGATGAGTGAGGTCGTCTACAACCGGATCGCGATGCTGCGCGCGGAACGGTCGATCTCGCGGCGGCAGCTGGCCGAGGCCCTCGGGGTGCACTACCAGACGATCGGCTACCTGGAACGCGGCGAGTACAGCCCTTCGCTGTACCTGGCATTGCGGATCGCGGAGTTCTTCGAGGTGTCCGTGGAAGTGCTGTTCTCGACGAAGCCGTTCCCCCGCCTGGGTGAGCGGTCCGCCTAGGGCTTGCGCAGGTCGGCCTCGGCGAGCGCGCGAACGACGTCGTCGCGGCGGGTCTCGCGGGTCGTCCGGTTGAGCTCGACGTGCAGGAACGGGGCGCCGCCGGCGGCCTGGCTCTGGACGTTCGTCGTCCCCGCCAGGCCGCGGCAGGGGTCGGCCCAGGCCCGCCGGACGCGAAACCCGGCGGCTTCCAGGCGGTCCGCTGCCCGGCGAGCCGCGTCGCCGGCCTCCGCGGCTCCGGCCGAAACGACGACGTCGGCGGCGGGCATCGTGCGGTCGTTGAAGCCGTGGAGCTGGACTTGGGGCAGGCCGCGGCGGGCGAGCAGCGTGCTGACGACGTGGAAGACGGTCCGCGGGTCGTGCGCCGGGTCCTCCCGGCGGCGGTGCGCGCCGGCCACCGCGAGGACGGCGCCGGGCACCCGCCGGAACAGCGCCAGGCCGATCCGGTCGGTCCGCAGGTCGGACGACGGATGCGGCACCTCGACCACCAGCGACGGCGGCGCGGACCGGTCGATCGCGTAGAGCCCCCAGGCCCGCTCGGTGCCGGGCTCCTGGGCGACGACGTCGTCGTCCACGGAGAAACCCAGGTCAGGCAGATGGTGGGGGCGGCCGTCGAGCCACGCGGCGAAGCCGGTTCCGGCGGTTTCGAGCTCGGCCGCCGTGGGGTGGCGGTACGGCTGTCGGGTCGACTGTGCGGCGGTGAAGCTCCGGAGCAGGGATTCCAAGCCGTCAGGTTACCCGGGGCAACGTCACCTTGACGCGCCTCGACCGGCACCGGAGAGTGGGTGCGATACCCACGCGTCGGCAGGTGGAGGAACCCGGTGAGAATCCGGGGCGGTCCCGCCACTGTGACCGGAAGAGATTCCGGGAGCCAGGAACTCCGGCCGGCGCGCCCGTCGACCCGGGGCGCGGACCCCGAGGAGGAACCTCGTGATCCTGCTTCTGTCCACTTCGGACACCGACCTGCTCAGCGCCCGGTCCAGCGACCGCGAGTACCGGCTCGGCAACCCCGCCCGGCTCGACGTCGCCGAGCTGCCGGCGCTCCTGGACGGCGTGAAGATCGTCGTCGCGCGGATCCTCGGCACGCCGCGGAGCTGGCAGGACGGCCTGGACACGCTGCGGGCGTCGGGCGCGCACGTCGTCGTCCTCGGCGGGGAGCAGACGCCGGACGCCGAGCTGATGAAGCTCTCGACCGTCCCGGCCGGCATCGCCGCCGAGGCCCACGCTTACCTCGCGCAGGGCGGCCCGGCGAACCTCACCCAGCTCCACCGGTTCCTCTCCGACACGCTCCTGCTCACCGGCGACGGCTTCGAGCCGCCCGCGGCGCAACCCGCGTGGGGCGTTCTCGAGCGCCCCACGAAGAGCGACGGCCCGGTCATCGGCATCCTGTACTACCGCGCGCACCACCTGTCCGGGAATACCGCCTTCGTGCACGCGCTCGCCGACGAGATCGAAGCCGCGGGCGGGCGGGCGTTGCCGATCTACTGTGCTTCGCTGCGTACGCGCGAGCCGGAGATGATGGCCGAGCTGGCTTCCGTGGACGCGCTGCTGGTCACCGTGCTCGCGGCGGGCGGCACGCGGCCGTCCGAAGTGGGCGCGGGCGGCGACGACGAGGCCTGGGACGTCGCCGAGATGGCCGCGCTCGACGTCCCGATCCTGCAGGCGCTGTGCCTGACGAGCGACCGCGAGACGTGGGCGGCAAACGACGACGGCCTCTCCCCCCTCGACGCCGGGAACCAGATGGCCGTCCCGGAGTTCGACGGACGGCTGATCACGGTGCCGTTCTCGTTCAAGGAACTCGACGAAGACGGCCTCCCCCGGTACGTGCCGGACGCCGAACGCGCGTCCCGCGTCGCTCGCATCGCCCTGGCGCACGCCCGGCTGCGGCACACGCCTCCGTCAGAGCGTCGCATTGCGCTGATGCTCTCCGCGTACCCGACGAAGCACTCTCGCGTCGGCAACGCGGTCGGCCTGGACACGCCGGCGTCGGCGATCGAGCTGCTGCGGCGGATGCGCGCGCTGGGCTACGACCTGGGCCCGGACGCCTTCCCGGGCGTCGACCCGACCGGCACCGACCAGCCCGACGGCGACGCGCTCATCCACGCGCTGATCGCCGCCGGCGGCCAGGACCCGGAGTGGCTCACCGAGGAACAGCTGGCCGGGAACCCGATCCGCGTCCCGGCCGCGCGGTACCAGGAGTGGTTCGACGCGCTGCCGGCCGAGCTGCGCGACGGCGTCGAGGAGCACTGGGGCCCCGCGCCGGGCGAGCTGTACGTCGACAACGGCGCCATCGTGCTGGCGTCGCTGCAGAGCGGCAACGTGATCATCATGATCCAGCCGCCGCGCGGGTTCGGCGAAAACCCGGTCGCGATCTACCACAACCCGGACCTGCCGCCGAGCCACCACTACCTGGCCGCGTACCGCTGGCTCGAGGAGGAATTCGGCGCGCACGCCGTCGTCCACCTGGGCAAGCACGGGTCGCTGGAATGGCTGCCGGGCAAGACCGCGGGGCTTTCGGCGTCGTGCGCGCCGGACGCCGTGCTCGGGAACCTGCCGCTGGTCTACCCGTTCCTGATCAACGACCCGGGCGAGGGCGCGCAGGCCAAGCGGCGGGCGCACGCGACGATCGTCGACCACCTGATCCCGCCGATGGCGCGCGCGGAGTCCTACGGCGACATGGCGCGGCTGGAGCAGCTGCTCGACGAGCACGCGAACATCGCGGCGATGGACCCGGCGAAGCTGCCGGCCGTGCGCCAGCAGATCTGGACGCTGATCCAGGCGGCCAAGCTGGACCACGACCTCGGCGTCGAGGAGCGGCCGCACGACGCGGAGTTCGACGACTTCCTGCTGCACATCGACGGCTGGCTGTGCGAGGTCAAGGACGCGCAGATCCGCGACGGATTGCACATCCTCGGCGCGGCGCCCACCGGCGAGGCACGGGTCAACCTCGTGCTGGCGATGCTGCGCGCGTCGCAGATGTGGGGCGGCAAGCAGGGCGCGGTGCCGGGCCTGCGCTCGGCGCTGGGGCTCAAGGAAGACGCGCCGATGTCCGAAGTGGACGCTGTCGAGCAGACGGCGCGCGAGCTCGTCCGGACGATGGAGATGCGAGGCTGGGACGCGACCGCGGTGACGTCGGTGGCGCCGGATCCCGCTGTCGCCCGGGTACTTTCCTTCGCGGCCGAGGAGATCGTGCCCCGCCTCGCCGGCACCTCGGGCGAGCTGGACGCGGTGCTGCACGCGCTGGACGGCGGGTACATCCCGGCCGGGCCGAGCGGGTCGCCGCTGCGCGGGCTGATCAACGTGCTGCCGACCGGGCGGAACTTCTACACCGTCGACCCGAAGGCCATCCCCAGCCGGCTCGCCTGGGAAACCGGGCAGGCCCTCGCCGATTCGCTGCTTCGCCGCTACCGGGAGGACACCGGCGACTGGCCGCGGTCGGTCGGCCTGTCGGTGTGGGGCACGTCGGCGATGCGGACGTCCGGCGACGACGCGGCGGAAGTGCTGGCGCTGCTGGGTGTCCAGCCGGTGTGGGACGAAGCGTCCCGGCGCGTCACCGGCATCGAGGCGATCCCCCTGGAGGAGCTGGGCCGGCCTCGGATCGACGTCACGGTCCGGATCAGCGGGTTCTTCCGCGACGCGTTCCCGCATGTGATCACGCTCCTCGATGACGCCGTCCGGCTGGTGGCCGGGTTGAACGAACCCCTCGACGAAAACTTCGTCCGCGCGCACGTTTCCGCGGACCTGGCTTCGCACGGCGATTCCCGCCGCGCGACCACGCGGATCTTCGGGTCGAAGCCCGGTGCGTACGGCGCGGGCCTGCTGCCGCTGATGGACAGCGGCAATTGGCGCGACGACAAGGACCTCGCGGAGGTGTACGCGGTGTGGGGCGGCTTCGCGTACGGCCGCGACCTGGACGGCCGCCCGGCGCGCGAGGACATGGAAAGTTCGTACAAGCGCATCGTGGTGGCGGCGAAGAACACCGACACGCGCGAGCACGACATCGCGGACTCGGACGACTATTTTCAGTATCACGGTGGCATGATTGCGACGGTCCGAGCGTTGACGGGCGCGGCGCCGGCGTCCTACGTGGGTGACAGCACGTCACCGGACGCAGTCCGCACGCGCACATTGGGCGAGGAGACGGCCCGGGTGTTCCGGGCACGCGTCGTCAACCCGCGCTGGCTCGCGGCGATGCGCCGCCACGGCTACAAGGGCGCGTTCGAGCTGGCGGCCACGGTGGACTACCTGTTCGGCTTCGACGCGACGGCGGGTGTCGTCGGAGACTGGATGTACGAGAAGCTGACCGAGTCTTACGTGCTGGACGAGGTCAATCAGGAGTTCCTGCGGAAGGCCAACCCGTGGGCGCTGCGCGGGATTGTGGAGCGGCTGAACGAGGCGGCGGACCGCGGGCTGTGGGAGGAGCCGGACCCGGAGCTGCTGGCGAAGATGCGCGAGGTGTACCTCTCGCTGGAAGGTGACCTCGAGTCGGAGTAGAAACGCCCGGGAAACGCGGGCCGGAGTTGGGTAGCGGTCATGATCACCGCCGCCCCTCCGCGAACCCGCCCCTGGGCGCTTCCGCTCGTCTGCCTCGGCGCCGCCGTCCTCTACGCCTGGAAGATCGGCGACGGCCAGTTCGGGAACACCTACTACTCCGCCGCCGCGAAGTCGATGACGGAGAACTTCACCAACTTCCTCTTCGGCTCCTTCGACCCGTACGGCGTCGTCACGGTCGACAAACCGCCTCTCGCGTTGTGGCCGCAAGCGCTTTCGGTGCTGATCTTCGGCTACCACGGCTGGGCACTGCTGCTGCCCCAGGTCCTCGAAGGCGTCGCCGCGGTGTTCCTCCTGCACCGCACTGTCCGCCTCTGGGCCGGCGAGAACGTCGCCCTCCTGGCCGCCGCCATCCTCGCGCTGACCCCCGTCACCGTGATCATCAACCGGGACAACAACCCCGACACGCTGCTCGTCCTCTTCCTCGTCGCCGCCGCGTACGCGCTCACCCGCGCGCTGCGGGACGGCCGGAAGTGGCTGTGGTGGTGCGCTTTCTTCGTCGGCTGCGGCTTCCTGACCAAGATGCTGCAGGCGTGGATCATCGTCCCCGCCCTGGTCGCCGCCTACTTCGCCGGGACGAGCGGACCGCTGCGCCGGCGGCTGCTCGACGTCCTCGGCGCCGGCCTCGTCCTCGTCGTCTCCTCGTTCTGGTGGATCGCCCTGTACGACTGGTGGCCCGGCGCCAAGCCGTACATGGGCGGCAGCGAAGACGGCTCCGCGTGGGACCTCGTCTTCGGCTACAACGGCTTCGGCCGGCTCTCGGGCAACGGCGAGGGCGGCGGCATGATGATCATGCGCAACGGGCAGCAGACCATGTCGTCGTTCGGCGGCGACCCCGGACCCGGCCGGATGTTCAACGACGTCGTCGGCGGGCAGATCTCGTGGCTGCTGCCGCTGTGCCTGCTCGTGCTGGCCGTCCTCGGCCGCCGGTGGCGCGACGCCAGCTGGCTGCTCTGGGGCGGCTGGCTGCTGGTGACCACCGTGGTCTTCAGTTTCGCCGGCGGCATCTGGCACCCGTACTACACGACGGCGCTGGCCCCCGCCGTCGCCGCGGTTTCCGCCGCCGGTTTGGCGCTGCTGTGGCGGCAGCACCGGCGCACTCTGCTCCCGCTGGTTGTCGCGCTGACCGCGGCTTGGGCGTTCGTGCTGACCTCGCGGGACACGTCGTTCCACGGCTGGACGCGCTGGGCGGTGCTCGGCACGGCCGTCGCCGCCATCGCCGGCCTGTACTTCGGACGAAGCCGGGTTGCGCTGTTCGCCGCGCTGGTGCCGCTGCTGCTCACGCCCGCCGTCTGGTCGTACGCCGCCGCGCAGAGCACGTCGGCCGGGACGCTGCCCGCCGCCGGGCCCGCCACCGGCCCGGGAGCTCCTCCGCCGCCGTCACCCGGTGGTCCGCGGTTGATGCGCGTGGGCGGTGACGGCGCGACGAAGCTGTCGGACGAGCAACGCCGCATCCTCGACTACGCCCGCCGCAACGGCACCGAAATCACCCTCGCCGTGAACGCCGAGGCGGGGGCGGTCGCGCCGTTCCTGATCGACTCCGACGCGACCGTGATCGGCATGGGCGGCTTCGGCGGCCGGGACGACGCGCCGTCCGTCGCCCAACTGGAGCGCTGGCTCGCCGAAGGCAAGCTGCGGTTCGTGCTGAGCGGCGCCGGCACCCCGCCCGGGCCGCCGCGGAGCCCCGCCCAGGGCGAACGGCAACGCTGGATCGAGCAGCACTGCACGGTCGTCGACCCCGCCGAGTACGGCGGCCGGCCGACCCGGGGCATCGGGGGCGCGGACACGCTCTACCGGTGCTAACGGCGAAGAAACACGGGCACGGCGATCATCGGGGCATGCGGGTCCTGGTGGTGGAGGACGAGCCGATGCTCGCGGACGCGATCGCGGAATGGCTGCGCGAGGACGCCCACGCGGTCGACATCGCCCACGACGGCGGCGCGGCGCTCGAGCGGATCGCCGTGCACGACTACGACGTCGTCGTGCTCGACCGGGACCTGCCGGTCGTGCACGGCGACGACGTCTGCCGGCAGGTCGTCGCGTCCGAAGCGGCGACACGGGTGCTGATGCTGACGGCGGCCGTGGAGATCACCGACCGCGTCGCCGGGCTGTCCCTCGGCGCGGACGACTACCTGACGAAGCCGTTCGCGTTCCCCGAGCTCGCCGCCCGCATCCAGTCGCTGGGGCGGCGCTGCCGACCGGCCGCGCCGCCCGTCCTGAGCCGGTCCGGCGTCACGCTCGACCCGGCGCGGCACGAGGCGTTCCGCGACGGGCGCGGCCTGCCACTGTCCAAAAAGGAGTTCGCGGTGCTCGCCGAGCTGCTGCGCGCGGACGGCGCCGCCGTGTCCGCCGAACACCTGCTGGAGAAGGTGTGGGACGAGCACGCGGACCCGTTCACCGGCGCGGTCCGGCTCACCGTCCTCAAACTGCGCCGCAAGCTCGGCGACCCGCCGCTGGTGGAGACGGTCACCGGCGTCGGCTACCGGCTCCGGTGAACCTCCGGTTGCGGCTGACCGTGCTCTACGGCGGCCTGTTCCTGCTGGCCGGCGTGGCGCTGCTGGGCGTGACGTACCTGCTGTTCACCCGGCAGGTCGGGCAGCGGGTGGCGGTGTTCAGCGGTGCCCCGCCGCCCGGGGCGCCGCCGCTGCCGTCCCTGGACGTCCTCGACGAACAGGCGCGCCAGCTCCGCGCGGCGGCGGCGACGTCGCTGCTGACG
>NZ_JBSGJD010000265.1:0-12940 GCF_053605405.1 Amycolatopsis sp. NPDC003861 | reverse complement strand
GAACTCCGGCGGGAACGCTTTGGGCATGGTGGACATCCTTCCAGCGAGGAGCGCATCCTCACAGGTCAGGAGTCAACCGAACCGGGGGCAGTCCCATCACTTCGACACCCATGCCAGACACCTCCCGTCCGAGCCTGAGGAGACCGACAACGCGGTCAGTCATCACTGGGTGATTGACTGCCGTTTGATGTTGTCTGCCTCCGACCGAGCTCGCTGCCGGAGGATTTAGCCGGACCTCATCCCGGAACGTCGGGTCGTCTGACTACTTGCTCTTGACAGAATAGCTGCCATCCACTTCCTGCGCATCCATGCCACCGCGGCGAGCAGACACCGCCAGCCGGCCCGGCGGGCACCGCGGCTAGCTGCGGTGCCGCCGCGCGGCCCACCACTCGACCGGCCAAGCCCAGCACCGCGCGTCCCGCCATGACCACCACGAGTCAGAGCCCGTTCACGGCCAGCTCGATCCACATCTCGGTTACTTCCACTGTCGGGCGCTCAACCCGCCGATCGGTCTGAGCACTACAGCCGGGCCCCAGCTACGGAACCCTCCTGAACGCGGCACTTCCCGCGCTTTCGAGGCGATCGGCGCACCCCTCGCATGTCCCCGTGACGCCCCAGCGCTCTTGCCCCGGTCCCCATGAGCCTGATCGACCGCGTGCTCTGGATCGTGTTCCAGGCCGCCGGTGACACCAGTGCTGCGGAAGTATCTCGATTGGCACCGACCGCCGTCGAAGATGCGGACAGCTCGTTCGACCACGCCCCCGCGATGGCGCACATCCCCAGCCAGGAGCCTCCGGAGGACTACACGGCGAAGAGACGGTTCCTCCACCTACACCACCAACAGAGCCACGCTCACCCCTGGTCCGCTATCGCCCCCCGGACGCTGAAACCTTGGGGACCGACAAGGCCAACGGGTCCGGAGGCTGCGGCGCTTGATCCCGCTCGACGGGAGGCCCACCGAATGGCCAAGTGCGATGTCGCGCGGCCACGGGAGAGACCAGAACGCCCGCCAAACGACCAGCTGGCTTGTCAGTCGACACCCGAAATCCCCTTCCACACCAAACCTCCGCACCGGCGATTTGTTTCGAACGCGTCGCCTTTCCTGCAATCAGTTGTCAACGACAATCAACTGGACCAGATCGCCGGTTTTCCGCATAAGCTGCGTAGGTGGACCGCCGAGCAGACCGCCACCGCGCGACCTTGCGCGCTGTGCGCGGCATGGCGCTCGGAGGTGCCACCGCGGCCCTCGGCATCGCCGCCCGCCTATTGGGTGACGGCCAGATCCCGGACACCGACCTGGTCTTGCTCATGGCCGGAGTCGCCGGCTGGATCGGCGCGATCGTCGCCGACCGCTACCGCGGCCCCCTGACCACGATCGCCGTACTCGGGGCGGCCCAAGCCGTCCTCCACACCACCATGACACTCCTGCCCGGCACCGCACACGACTCCGGCCCCACTTTGAGCCTGGGGACCGGCGCGGCCGGATTGATCGCCGCCCACGCACTCATGGCGAGCGTGCTCGGTTTCACGCTGGCCCAGGCCGACGTGGCCATGGGGGCGGTACTCGGCCGCGTGCACAGAGTCTGCACCTCGGTCGCTGGCCCGCGGCCAGCACATGCGCCACTGTGGGCGCCCACCGCCCCGCAGCACGCGGCGGACCGGGCGAGAACGGTTCTCTTGCGACGTACCCGAGCTCGGCGCGGGCCGCCGGCCATCGCGTAGCCACCGATTTCACGCGAGCCTTCCGGCTCGCGCTACGCGAACGCACCCACACCCGCGAACTCGAACGTGCGCAAGGAACGGTTCACCATGCCTGCATCTTCACCGAACGACGATTTGCTCGGGCGAATCAAGCACCGCTTTCCGACCGTGCTCGGCGTGACGAAAAGAATCGCCGTCCGCGCGGAAGACATCCTCCAACGAGCGCTGGCGGCGACCGGCGGCAAGCAGAGCGAGGCCAAGATCTCCGCGGAGGCCCAGACTTACTGGGATCGCCCCGCCGGCGACCGCTGGGCGTCGAACTCCCACTGGCAGGACTCGCCGACGTTCCAGGGCAACGACCTGTGGTCGAAGGTCGGCCGCGAACACCTGGACCTCTTCGAGCGTGGTGCCCGGATGACCGGGTTCTCCCGTCCGTGGCGCCGCATCGTGGAGTGGGGTTGCGGTGGCGGCGCCAACGCGATCCACTTCGCACCGCGGGCCGAGGAGTTCATCGGGGTGGACATCTCCGCCGAGACGTTGAGCGAATGCGAGAAGCAGGTCGCGACCGTCTGCGACACGAAGTTCCGCTCGATCGCGATCGATGTCTCCGACCCCGAGGCCGCGATCGGCCGGGTCGAAGGCTGGTGCGACATCTTCGTGAGCTTCTACGTCTTCGAGCTCATCCCCACCCCCGAGTATGGCGAGCGTCTCCTGCGCATCGCGCACGAGATCCTCAGCCCGGGCGGGCTGGCCCTGATCCAGATCAAGTACGACGACGGCCGCTGGCAGACCAAGTCCCGCCGCCGCGCGTACCGGACCGGCCTCGCCGAGATGACGACCTACCGCATCGACGCGTTCTGGAAGCTTGCCGCCGCCTGCGGCCTGAAGCCCGAGGCCGTCCACCTGGTTCCTCAGAACGAGCTGGACGAGCGGTACGCGTACTTCTTCCTGTCGAAACCGGATGCGGTGCGTGCCGGCTAGCGAGCCGGCACCGGCCATCGGTCGTGCTCGCGGTCGATGACGTATTCGTGACGGTGCCGCCAGACGCCGTCCTCGACTTCGATCGCGTCGGCCAGGTGGTCCGGATCGCCGGCGCCATCGTGGGTGTGCTCGAGGACGGCGGTATCGGCTCGCGGCCATGCTCGGATCGCACCCAGCGCGCCGAGCAGGCCGAGGCCGGCAGCACACTCCACGTCAGACCGAAACCCGCCGCGGCGACCGAGACGTACTCGCCGGCGCCCATGGAGAACGCCCCGGCGACCAGCCCGGCCAGGCCGGTGAGCACGATGGTGTGCGGCGCGACCCCGCCGCCGCCGACTCCGGCGATCAGGGAGGCGTTGGTGACCAGCCCGTCCACAGCCCCGAACACGGTGGGCCGCAGCCAGCCGCCGGAGACGTCCCGGTGGCGGTGCGCCCAGCCCGGCCCGGTCCCCGGCGTCGAAGAGCGCGAGGCTAGGTCACGTTGAGACATCAAGGGCCCGATTCTTGCCGAGGGCGTCGTGTCTCGCGCGCCGAGCGGGGCTGCTCAGCGTCCTCCGGAGTCGCTGCGAATATGGGTGTCGAGGACGCGGACTTCGTGCTCGGAGAGCCGGTACGTTCGCATGAGCATCTCAGTGTTCACACCGGCCTTGGCCTGGTTGTAGACGACGAATAAGAGGGTCACCGGCATCTGCGGGAGTGCGGTGAGCAACGCTGGCGGCAGCGCGTTGCGCAACTCCTGCAGGAACGTGCGCCCGGCTTCTTCGTCGGTCCTCGGGCGGACTGATCGCTCGGCCTGTCGGCTTCTCCGGCGTCGTGTGGCTCGGTGGGCTGAGGGGGGTCGCGACGGTGGTCGCCCGGACATGGCTTGCCGCCTCCAGAAGGTAGGAAGGATGTTCGGCTCCCGTCAGCGGCCGGCCGCGCCGGCGGTTTCCGGGCTGCTGGGCTGGCCCTCATCGTCCTCGCAGCCGTCGGGTGCGCGACGGAAGGGCGCTGCCAGCGTCGCCACGATGTGGCGTCGATTGCGCAGCAGGACGGCCAGTGCGATCGCCGCGTAGACCGCGGACAGGGCGTATCGGGCGGTTTGCCCGGGAAGCGTGAACTGCACCGCGAACAACCCGAGCAGCGTCCACGCGGCCCAGCGGGGGAACCGCAGGGCCAGCAGCGCCGCGACGCCGAGCAGGGTTTGCGTGGCGGTCAGGAGGAACTCCTCGACCTGGCGCCCGTCCAGGTGCAGGGCGGCGCCTCCGCCGCCGGCCAGGTAGGCGATCGGGAGACTGCCGACGAGCAGGGTCCACTGGTTGACCTTGCTGGAGATCAGGGTGCCGATGGCGTCGTCGCCCTTGCCGCGGAGCGCGAACAGGATCGCCACGATGAACTCGGGTGCTTCCGACGCCAGCGGCGCCAGCCACTGCACCAGAAGGAACTGGTCGATGCCCAGCTGGGTGCCGGCGGCGATCAGGTTGTGCGCGAACGGCTCGGCGCAGGCGAGGATGACCGCCGCGGCGAACACGAACAGCGTCACGACCAGGATCCGGCGGGAGCGCTTGGGCAGGGCGCCGATCGTCGCGGCCGGGCCGACCAGGTGCGGCTCCGCCGCCTCGGCCCGGGAGACCTTCCACAGATAGAACGCGAAGAACCCGAGCAGCGCGAAGCCCAGCAGCAGCGGGATCTGACCGGTCGCGGGAATCACGAAGGCCAGAACCGAAGCGATGGCGAGGAAGCCGAGTTCGACGCGGTAGGGCGAGTCCAGCGTCAGCTCGCGCACCGTCCTGCCGGTGCGCTTCTTCGCGATCGCCAGGCCGATGAGCACCACCAGCGACCAGCCCAGGCCGAGCAGCAGACGGTTGGAGCCGGTCATGTTGGCCGCGGCGTAGGCGACGTACTCGGGGTTCGACCCGGCGGTGTAGGCGAAGTACAGGTCCACCGCGTACTCGGGCAGCACGGCGATGACGGCGAGGATCGCGATCGCCAGCCCGCCGGAGATGTCGACCTGCGCGGCCTCGGCGGCCCAGGCCAGGACGAACGACGCGGCCACCACGGCCATGCCGAACAGCAGCAACCCGAGCACCGCGCTCGGCTCGGCTCCGGTGACGCGCAGCGCGATAGCCGGGACGACGAGGGTGACACAGAGCCCGATCGGGCGCAGCAACTTGGCGAGCACGGAGCGGTTCCTTCCTGGGCGCGCGCACGCCTCGCCGCGACGTCCAGGGCCCCGGCCAGGCATGATCAACCGGCCGAAGGTCTTGCCCACCCACGTGGAGCAGGTGCCACCGCCGGAGAGCCGGGCTCTCGGTGTGTCGACAGTGGACTCGCGGGCTACTCCCCTTCGGAACAACCACACCGTGACCGCCGAGATCGAGTTACCGCAACCGTCGATCAAGACCCGCGAATCCCGAATGTCCGCTTTCGGCGGGTCCGCGGTGCGGTTTCGGCAGGGCGAACCGGCAGCGCCTGCGAACCGCAATCCGGCGCCCCGCCGGGCGAGTTCCTCTGCGGCGATCCACAGAATCGCTCCGTTGCCGTGCTCGGACGACGGTGCGGGCCGTCGCCGCGGCCTCGCATGACTGTGTGTCAGATCACTCGACTAGGTGCTGAGCAACTCGTCGCCAGGCCGCCGCGCGCGGAAGGCGGAGGCGTTTGAGATTGACGATCACCGTGAACCTTTCCTGCCCGGCCATACAGGGCGGCAGAGGCAGAGTGCCGCCCCGACGCCGAAACCGGCCAGGTTGACAAGGCTGCTCAGCCCGAAGGCTGCCGCTCCTGATCGCGACGCGGCGGGTGGTCAAGCGACTACCCGCTCCGGACGCGCGCCTCATCCGCCGCCGAAGACCCACGTCCCGCCTCCGGGCGGCTTTCGCCATGCGCAGGCACTCTTGTTGTCTATTTAGCACGGCCGTACGTGCCATCGAGCTGCGCCAGTTGTCATCTGGACATGCCAACTATCGCTGTCGTCACAGTTTGACAGCGCCGATTCCCTGTCGCAGGATCAAGCCTACGTAGTCGCACTTGTGTTCGATGACGTCGCTGACTTCCCACAGCGACCCTGGCGTGTGGTGTGGGAGCTCTGTCATGGCGTTCAACAACCCGAGCGTGCCCTGGTCCGAGGTCGAGCGGATCGCCTCCGGGCGCGCGCCTGTCCTTGGCGACGGCAACGACTCGCCCGCCTGGTCACGCAAGCGCGAGGGCTACGCCGGCGCGCCGGCCGACCTGCGCGACCGCCGCAGCCGAGACGACGGCGGCGACCGGCACCGCGCCCCCTACGCCGAGCTGCACGTCCACTCCAACTTCAGCTTCCTCGACGGCGCCAGCCACCCCGAAACCCTCGTAGAAGAGGCAGCCCGGCTGGAACTGGACGCGCTGGTCCTCACCGACCACGACGGCCTCTACGGAGCGGTCCGGTTCAACGACGCCGCCCGCGAGCTCGGCGTCCGGGTCGGGTTCGGCGCCGAGCTCTCGCTCGACCTGCCCGCCCCGCAGGCCGGCGAGCCCGACCCGGCCGGGTCGCACCTGCTGGTGCTCGCCCGGCAGCAGGAGGGCTACCACCGGCTCTGCCGCGTCATCTCCCACGCCCAGATCGCCGGCGGCGAGAAAGGCCGCCCCCTCTACAACCTTGAGGAGGTCGTCGATGAGCTGGCCGGGCACGTCGTCGTCCTCACCGGCTGCCGCAAGGGCCCGGTCCGCCGCGCGCTCGCCCGGCACGGCCCGTCCGCGGCGCGGTCCGAGCTGGAGCGGCTGGTCGACTGGTTCGGGCATCAGCACGTCGCCGTCGAGCTTATTAACCACCGCCAGCCCCTCGACGACGAAGCCAACGACCTTCTCGACGGACTGGCCCGTGACTTGCGGTTGCCGACGGTGGTGTCGAACAACGTCCACTACGCCACCCCCGCCGGCGCGCCGGTCGCCGACGCCGTCGCCGCAGTCCGCGCCCGCCGGTCAGGTGAGGAACTGGAGGGGTGGCGGCCACCGTCGGGGCAGGCGTTCCTGCGCTCGGGCATGGAGCAGCGGCGCCGGTTCGAGCGCCGCTATCCCGGCGCCGTCGGCCGCGCCGCCGTGCTTGGTGTGGAGGTGGCGTTCGACCTGCAGCTCGTCGCCCCGGATCTGCCGCCGTTTCCCGTGCCGGCCGGGCATGACGAGATGTCGTTCCTGGCCGAGCTCACCTGGGCCGGCGCCGCCACCCGCTACGGCACCCGCACCGAGAACCCGCGGGCCTACGCCCAGCTGGAGCACGAGCTGGACGTCATCAAGACCCTCGACTTCCCCGGCTACTTCCTCGTCGTCTGGGACATCGTCCGCTTCTGCAAGGAAGCCAACATCCTCTGCCAAGGCCGCGGCTCGGCGGCGAACTCGGCGGTCTGCTACGCGCTGGGGATCTGCCACGCCGACCCGGTGAAGTGGAACCTGCTGTTCGAGCGGTTCCTGGCCCCGGAGCGGGACGGGCCGCCGGACATCGACATCGACATCGAGTCCGACCGGCGCGAGGAAGCGATCCAGTACGTCTACGACAAGCACGGCCGGTTCCATGCCGCGCAGGTCGCCAACGTCATCACCTACCGGGCGCCGTCGGCGGTGCGGGACGCGGCGAAGGCGCTCGGGCATTCCCCCGGGCAGCAGGACGCCTACGGGAAACTGGTCGATCGCTGGGGCGGCGTCGCCGCGACGAAGCAGCAGAGCGCCGGGGAGATCCCGGCCGACGTGCTCGAACTGGCTGGCCGGATCGAGGACTTTCCCCGTCACCTCGGCATTCACTCCGGCGGCATGGTGATCTCGAAGCAGCCGGTGTCGGAGATCGTGCCGGTCGAGTGGGCGAGCATGGCGGACCGGTCGATTTTGCAGTGGGATAAGGACGACTGCGCGACCGTCGGGCTGGTCAAGTTCGATCTGCTCGGCCTGGGCATGCTTTCGGCGCTGCACTACATGATCGACCTCGTCGCCGAGCACCACCGGACCACCGTCGACCTCGGGAAGCTCGACCTGGCTGACCCGAAGGTTTACGACATGCTCTGCGAAGCCGACGCGGTCGGGGTCTTCCAGGTCGAGTCACGTGCTCAGTTGGCGACGCTGCCGCGGTTGCGGCCGCGGAAGTTCTACGACCTCGTCGTCGAAGTCGCCCTCATCCGGCCCGGCCCGATCCAGGGCGGCTCGGTGCACCCCTACATCCGGCGCCGCCGCGGCGAGGAGGAGTGGCAGCACGCTCACCCGCTGCTCGCCGGCTCCCTGGACCGGACGCTCGGCGTGCCGCTGTTCCAGGAACAGGTCATGCAGATGGCCGTCGATGTCGCGAGCTTCACCGGCGCCGAGGCAGACCAGCTCCGGCGCGCGATGGGCGCGAAACGCTCCAGCGCGAAGATGAAGGCGCTGATGGCGCGGTTCTTCGCCGGCTGCGAAGCCAACGGCCTCGACCGCGAGCTCGCCACCCGGATCTTCGAGCAGATCCACGCCTTCTCCGGCTACGGCTTCCCTGAAGCCCACTCGATGTCGTTCGCGCTGCTGGTCTACGCGTCCGCGTGGTTCAAGCGCTACTACCCGGCCGCGTTCTGCGCCGGGCTGCTGCGCGCGCAGCCGATGGGGTTCTACAGCCCGCAGTCTCTCGTCGCCGACGCCCGCCGCCACGGCGTCCACGTGCGCGAACCCGATATCAACGCCAGTCTCGCCCACGCCACCCTTGAACCCGATCCCGACAGCACCGGCGGGGTCGCGATCCGGCTCGGCCTTGCCGGTGTCCGGCACCTCGGCGACGATGTGGCCGAGCAGATCGTCACCGAACGCCAAGCCCGTGGTCCCTACGCCGGGATTGGAGACCTCACCGGCCGCGTCCAGCTCAAGAAGACCGCCGCCGAAGCCCTCGCCACCTCCGGTGCGTTCAGCCGCTTCGGCGGCGACCGCCGCCAAGACGTCTGGGCCGCCGGCGCGGCCGCCACCACCCGGCCCGGGCACCTGCCCGGCTTCGTTCCCGGCCTGGATGCCCCCGCCCTGCCCGGCATGACCCGCTTCGAGATCACCGCCGCCGACTTGTGGGCCACCAGCGTCTCTCCCGACTCCCATCCCGTGCAGTTCCTGCGAGAGCTGCTCGACGCGCTCGGCGCGATCACCACCGCCGCTCTCGCAGGCGTCGAGGACGGCACCCGGGTCTGGGTCGGCGGAGCGATCACCCACCGGCAGCGGCCGGCCACGGCCGGCGGGATCACGTTCCTCAACCTCGAGGACGAGACCGGCATGGCCAACGTCCTGGTCTCACCTGGGCTGTGGCAGCGCCAGCGCGTGGTCGCCCGTGCCAGTGCCGCGCTGCTGATCCGCGGGCAGGTCCAGGCTGCCGAAGGAGTCGTCACCCTCGTCGCTGACCGGATCGAAGCGCTCGACCTGTCGATGGCGACCGCACCGTCGCGCGACTTCCGGTGACCGCCGGCCAGCCCGCCGTCGGCGGTCCGCGATCCGGCGCCCGCGGCGAGTACGGCGATCTTCTGCCGATCCGGCCCGCCGCAGGCGTCCCCGTCCAGTGCCTGCGCGGGGAGTACCTCACCCACTACGGCATGACCCAGACCTACAGCCACCGGTACCGCCTGCACGGCACCCTCTGCGAAACCTGCCGCCTCATCGAAGCCCGCGACCAGGCCGAACGACGCCTGTCCGAATGGGCTCACCTCGACACCGCGATCCAGTACCCGCCTGACGCCGCGCCGCAGCAGGGACTTGTACTGGTCGCGCGTCCGCCCAGCGCCGACAGCCTCACCGGACACATCGAACTGCGCCTCGACGGCGCCGTCACCGGCACCGCCACCATCACTTGCTGCACGTCCTGCCGGAGTGCCACGCTCGACTACGTCCAGGTCGCCGCCGGGTACCGTCGGCTCGGCTACGGTCGCACCCTCGTCGCGGCCGCCCGCGCGCGCATGCCCGGCTACACCTGGACCGCGCCACTGCCGGAGGGCGGCATCGCCCAGGCCTTCCGCGCGCGTCTGCCCTACCCACGAGCAGCACCAGCATGCATCCACCAGCGGGCCTGCAGCGCAGGCTGACCTGTCCTTCCCTTCTGCCGTCCTTAAGCCCTGGCGCAGGTAGCCCCGAGCAGATTCGCATGAGCGCAGGTCAGAGTCGGCGGTTCAGCCGATCGGGTGCTTTTCTTCCAGGTCGCGCAGATCGGGCGACCTGGCCACTTGGCGTCTTTGCGCTGACAGCGTCCGCGCACCTCGGTGTCCGCTCACGGCGACACCAATTCCAGTGCCTTGAGGAATCGGCTACGATGCGGATGTCCCACTCCGGGACGCCTCATCGGTCACCTTGGGCTCACTCATGGCGACCCCTCACACCCTACTGGAGGAGCTGTTTGCCCAGGTCAGAGCAGTTATTGAACCCACGAGGCAAGTTCTTAAGACTCTGCCGAAGCTTAGATCGAAGGATTACCGGAACGAAACTACACGCGGAGATGATGTCGGAAAGATATGCCGGAAAGACACATCAGTAAGGCACAGCTAATCCGATGAACGAACGAATGAAGTTACTGCGCTCGTCCGCGAATCTAACTTCGGCGGATGAGGCGAACATGGAAGCGCCCGAACTGCGCGAACAGTCCGGGCGCGGTGGACCGAACTCTTATCAACCAGCAAGTCTCCAAGGGGAACGATCCGTAATGGATTCTAACAGTCGAAACGATAGAGAGCCCAGCGACAGCGACGCGCATCGCCGCAGGTCAGCGACCTGGCGGCGCGTGTGCGCGGTCGTCCTGGCACTCCTCGTGCGCTCGCAGGACAGGGGTGCGGGCATGCCGCGGGCGACGCCGAGCCTTATTGCCGGCCTCTTCGCCGACCGCGAGTCAGCCGACCGGCTGCACCGGACCATCCGCCTTGTCGTGGTGGGTGCGGTGCTGGTCGTCGCGATGCCAAGCAGCGTGCTGATGGTGCACCCGGAGGTGTTGACGGCGATCGTCGCCGCGAGATGACAGATTGACGACGACGTCGAGGTGAGTCAGCCGGCGCGCATGCCCGTGGCGCGCCGGCTGCTCCGTACGTACCCGTTGTTGAGCTGTTCGAGCAACAGCGACGAGGGAAGCGTTGGTCGCGACAGACCGCCATGCGCGGCCTTGGGTGTTGAAGCGGGGCATCGGCCGCAGCGCGCAATACCCGAAAGAGAGCCGAGAGAAGCCATACCTGGGCACGTCGGCGCTCGCACGCGTTGTCGCTCACCACGAAGCATCGTCGGCCGCGCGAGTATCCGCGAAGTCGATGAGCGCCTGGTGTAGTTCGGCGACGTGGACGTAGCACAGCTCCACCGTGCGGTCATGGACCCGTGTCGCGGCCTCGACGACGGGCCCTGCGATCGTGACCCAGCCGTCCTCGGTCCGCGGGTGACTCCATCGGCCGAGGTCGCTGTTCACCCGGCCGATGAAGTCGCAGTACAGGGCATCGCCGAGCACCTGGTCGAGTGTGGCGATCACCGGGTCGACGTCAGTGATCTCGAATCCGAATCCGCGCTCGGCTGACGCCTCCTCGACGTCCAGCTGGGGCAGCGTCACATCGTCCGGCACGGCACGCGCGGATCTGGGTGCGCGTGTGGTGGGTGCGGTGTCTGCGGGCGCGGTCCGGCGCAGACGGGCGCTGTCGGTGAACATCTCGACTGCCCAATGACCCATCTGCGAGGTCGGCTTCAGCAGCACGCCCACGATGTCCCCCCGTTACCGAGCTGGCTGGATGTGTCCTTCCCGCCAGTGTGGGAAAGACCGGCCGGGTAGCGGCGCGCAAACCGAGGCAACCACCCGAAAGGGGGGAGCCCTTCAGACGCTCCGGTCAGTCGTAGATCCCCTCGACCGTCCACTGCGGGTTCTGGCCGATCGTGACGGCCAGGATTAGGGCTCTGGTGCGGTCAGCGGCCGAGTCGGCGAGGACCATCTGTACCCGGGCTGCCGCTCCCGGCGGGTTTCCCGCATGCACGGTCGGACGGTGCAGCCACGGGCCGGCCCAGCTGATCACCGGAAGCGCAGGATCGCCGTCGACCGCGACCGTCACCGGAAGCTCAGTCAGCTCCCCACGCATAGTGCACCCGACCTCACGCCCGGCGGCGCCGTGAACGACCGCCGGGACTGCGCGGCGCGGGACTGTCGCCGGGGACGGCGCCGGCAGCCGACCCGGCCACGGCGCATCCGCGGTCACCGCGGCCCGGGGATCGCCCCACGGGATCAGACGAACCCGCTCGGCTGGACTCCGGCCGCCGTCCAGCAGCGGAGTGAGCACCGCCTCGGGCCCGAGCAGCCCCTGGATGCGCACCATCGCGCGGCCAGCGCGCTCGGCGGCGTCGGCGTCCCGGCCCATCGCGCCCAGCTGCAACTGCAGTGCCTCACCGCCGACCAGTTCCTCCGGCACCAGCCGCAGCCGGATGATCCCGGAGCTCGGCCGGTCGCCCGCGTTCGCCGTGAGCCAGCCTTCGCACTGCCAGCGCACCCGGTCCGCGGTCGCGCGGGCGGTCAGCGGTTCCGCGCACCGCCACACCCGTAGCCGTTCCTCACCCGACTCGGTCACCGCCACGATCGCCAACCGCGTGCACGCCAACCCGTGGCGGGCCAGTCCGGCGAAGAAGCGCTCACCCAGCGTTTTCGCGATGAACGCGGCCTCGTCGATCCGCTCCAGCGGCGTCTCGAACTCCTGGATCACCTCCAGCTCCGGCGGCAGGGCACGGCGCAGCGGTGGCCGCTGCGACAAGCCGCGGGCGAGCCGGTGCGCGAGGATCGCATCGCGCCCGAAGCGGCCGGCGACGTCCCGCTCCGCGATCGCGGCGAACGCGCCCAACGTCCGCAGCCCCAGCCGCGTCAACAACCCGACCAGCTCGCCGCGATCGTCCCCCGGCTGATCCAGCTCGGTGATCGGCAGCGGCGACAGGAACCGCGCGGAGCCGCCAGCGGCGACGAAAACAGCCCGGCGAGCTGCGAGGGTCGCGGCGAACAGCCCGTCGGCGATCCCGATCTGACACTCCACGCCGGCGTTCGCGGACACCTCGTCCAGCAGCCGCTCCGCCAGCGCCTCTTCGCCGCCGAAATAGCCGGCGGCACCGCCGACCGGGACCGCGACGACCCCAGGTCGAACGACTTCGACGCCCACCGCGTGCTGCTCCACCGCGGCGGCGACCGGTTCGAACACCCTGGCATCGCGATCCGGATCGTGCTGGTGCACCACCAGCTCCGGGCATCGCGACTGGGCGTCGCGGCGGCGCATCCCGCGCCCCACCCCGCTGCGGCGCGCGGCCGCGGAGCAGGCCACGACCCGGTTCGACAACC
>NZ_JBSGJD010000264.1:0-13023 GCF_053605405.1 Amycolatopsis sp. NPDC003861 | reverse complement strand
GTGCGGCCCGGTTTGTGTATAAGTGCCCGATCTCGGCGCGCAGCGTCTGCGCGGCGGTGCGGGATATCCACGGCGGCGAGGGGCGTCGGACGTCCCGGCCGGCGGCCGGGACGAATCCGTTGACCGCGACGCTCCAGAAGTCCGGCCAGGGTGCGGTGTCGGTGCGTTCGCTGCGGTAGATCACGCGCACGTCCTGCCCGTCGGCGCGCCGGGCGTGTGCGGTGATCCGGATCGCGACGCGCATGCGGTTGCGGCGCTGGACGGGCTCGTCGTATACCAATGAGATCGGTGTCGCGGGCAGGGCGCGGCACAGCTCGACGAGGACACCGCGCGCGAGATTCCAGGCGCCGTAGTCCTCGAGACTGCCGCGGTGAGGGATGTTGCAGGCGACCGATTCGGGCAGCACGTAGGAGCGGCTCCAGTCGTAGGCGGTGACCCACAACTTGTTTTCAGCCATGGTCGGTCACCGCCGTGTTCGCCTCGGCGAGCGCGCGGTTCAGGCACGCGCGGGTGAACTCGAGGTTTTCGGCCTGCCGCTGCGTAGTCCAGGTGTGCGCGTCTGGCTCGATGATGTTCGCCGCTGCGGTGACAGCGGCGTGGGTGCAGCGCCCGTCGATGTCGAGTACGGGGTAGACGGCCTCGACGACCCGGCACGCGTCGACGACACCGGACACGAGGCACTTCTTCCATACCGCCGTAATGAGCGCGGTCTTGTGCCGCCGGGCTCGGGAGTGCTGCTCGGCCCACGTTGCAGGTGGCGGTGTGATGCGGCGGCCGCCGAGTTCGGTTTCGATCAACCGGCACGCTCGCGCGTAAGCGGACTCGGTGTATTCGTACGGTGTGGTGTGGACGGTCGGAGTGGTCACTGGGTACCTCCGGATCGGATGCGGGTGAACCCGTCCTCCCTGAGCACCCCCGCGGTCCTCGGGCGCCCCGTCGGTTCGCGCTGCGGGGCGAGGAGAGCTGGCGCCCGAGGGCCCCGGGTGTGCTGTGCTGGCGGCGGTCACCCGCCGACCGGAGTGCCTAACCACGCTGCGGACTCAGCGGCCCGTCAGCTCGTCACCGCCGATGACGCTCAGTTGGTGCTCCACTGCCCGCTGGGCCTGGCGAATCAAGGCAAACAGCTCAGCCGGGATTCCCTCGGCGTCGAGCCAGAGCGCGGTGGAGGTGCGGTCGTCGCAGTCCGCCGGGCGCCCAGTCGGCCACGGCCGGTTCGGGAGGTCGATCACGTCGCGGTCCGGGTGAAAGAACTCGCGGATCGACTCGTCGCGTCCGTGCCAGCCGACGGTCTCGTTGCGGGGGACAGGACCCCGAACGCGCGGTCAGCTGTACCGCCCGCGGGTTCGGGAGGAAGAATCAACCCGGCTGCGCGGTGGCTGACACCAGATGAAGGAGGTGCGGACATCGGGCGTTCCCTTCAGCCGGTGCAGAACGGGCGATGAACGGCGCGGACGAGCCTGAACGGCGAGCGGCACCACTGGCAGGAGACCGCGGTGCGATAGCGCAGTTCCGGCGGCGCCGGGGCCGGGCCAGGCGAGGGCGCTGGAGGCGTCGTGCTGTCGTGGCGGCGATTCCACGGGGTGTGGTGGGTGCCGCGATCGTCGCTGGCCCAGCGCGCCGTGATCGACCAGGTCGGGTGGGTCAGGTCGCCGTCGCGGAAGCGGATCTCGATGGACTCGACGATGTACCAGCGACGCGAGTAGCGGCACCAGTAGGTGCCGCCGACCTGGCGTGAGCCGATCGCGTCGAAGACCTCACGCATCTGCTCCCGGTGACGCCACAGGCGTACGTGCGCGGGGTCGAGCGCGCGCAGGACTTCCGGTGGCGGTGACCAGAGGCAATCGCAGGGCTGCGGGGACCACGGTTGAGTCTCGTCCGGGCCCCATGCCTCGTCGGTGTCGTCGCTAACTGAGTACTCGCCGTTGCCGCCGCAGTCGCGGCAGCTGGTGAGGGCCCACGGCCCGCCCATGTGAATTTGGCGGTATCCCTCGGGAACCTGGAACGGCGGCTGCGTCATCTGTCCTCCTTGAACGGTCGGTTTCCGGCGGACGAGGCCGCTGGGGGTGAACGGGGCTTCGCAGGCACGGCGCGGCCCGGGGCCCTCGGCTGCCCGACCGAGGATCGGCAGCGTGGCGGGTTCCGGGCCGCGCCGTGCTTTTCTGGTGACCGGGCGGCCGCGGCGCCGTCCCGGCGAGCTCGGCCGCTGGCTACTTCTCGTGCGTGGTACTCAGGATCGGGACGAAGTGGGCGCAGACCGCCGGTTGGCGTTGCCGAGCCTCGGAGATCACGATGTCGATGGCGTCGCGCAGGCAGGTGCGGACGGCGTGATGGCTGGGGCGGCGCGCCGGGGTGTGATGGACGACGACCGGGTCGAGTGGCCGACGACGTTCGCGGTGCTCGCCGGCCTGGTCGCGTTCTTCGACGCTGGAGAGTGTGGCGACGAATCCGAGCGTGGCGTGGAAGGCGATGTGCAGACGGGCCCAGGACAGCCAGCCGTCGACGGCCTGTCGGCCGAGATTCCAGTACGCGGTCGCGGTGTGGCCTTCCCGGCGGACGACGGGGCGGGGATGCGGGTCGATCGCGGTGACGATGACTGGGTTGGTTGGTGCGCTGGGTTCGGCGTCGTGCGGGCGAACGTCGGTCTTGTGGATGGTGAAGCCCGAGCCGGGCCGTTCGCCGGCGATGGCCAGATACATTCCCTGGTCTTGCACGACCGTGCCCAGCTGGGGTTTCCCGTTGTAGGTGAACTGGACGCGGTCGCCTTCGGGGTAGCGGTGCTGGAGCTTGGGCATCCAGCCCGCGGGGATCAGGTGGATGGGGATGAGGGCCTTTTCCAGGTCGGTACTGTCCGGTTGACGCTGCCAGAGCCAGGTGAGGCTCGATGCGGCGTTGGGTTCGGGCGATGTGGTGTCGGGCATGACAAGGTCCCTTCGATCAGCGGGCACCCGGCTGCGGCCGGTGTCGGGGTGCGGGGCGGTCGGTGAGGATGCGGGGGTGTTCGCGGCCGGCGGCGATGCCGTCGCGGATGGTGGTGGTCAGTTCGCGGGCGTCGAAGTCGGCGACGCCCAGGTGACGGCGGGCCGCTTCGGTGAGGTAGTGGGTGATCGCGGCGGCGCTGATCCAGCCGTTGCCCAGCAGTTCCCCAAGGGCTGCTGCGGCGGCGTAGACGGCGATGTGGCGGTGGCCCTCGGTGGCGGTGGCGACGTTGCGGCATTCCGCGGTGACAGCGGCTTGGACGTAGGCGGTGACGCGGCGGCTGGTCACCGGCGGCATCGGAACCACAGCGGGGTGAGGCGGCGGTGATGGTGGGGTGAGGGCGGCGACCAACCATCCTGGGAGCTCAGCGACGGGTAGGTCCCCGGTGACGGCATACGGGACCAGCACACCCCGAACGACGGCGATGGATCTCGGGGCGGTGATCAGTGCGCCGGGGCCGCGGGTGTCGACGTGCCAGCCAAGTCCGCGCCCGCGACCCCCGACGGTGCTGCGCAGCCGCAATCCGGGCGGCCGGTGGAAGTAGCGATGCTCGCCCCCATGCGGGGTGGTGACGGTGAAGGTGTCGACCGGGTCCGGTTCGCCGGCCTGCTGCGCGAGCTGGGCCAGGACGTCGCGGCCGTGGCTGACGCCTTGGCGGGCCCACGGCATGGGGATCGGGCCGTGGGCGGCGTCGAGGTCGAGCACCAGCAGCCGGGCTGGCCCACAGGCAATCCCGACGTTGCACGACGGGTGGCGGTGCCACCAGCGGCGGATGCGGTCGGGATCGCAGGTTGCTCGCTGCTGCCAGCCGCGGATGGCGGGTCGCTTGCTGTGCGGGGCGAGGGGGAACACCGGCCACCCGCGCGCGGCAATGTCCAACGCCGCACCCAGCAGACCGTTGGCGCCGGCGATGAGCGTGACCGCTGTCGTGGGGGCGCTCATGGCACCAGCTCGGCGGCGATCGGGGCAGGGATGGGGTCGATGACCATGGCGGCGGCGTTGTCGCTGCCGCCGAAGTGCCGCGCGGCGAGCGTCAGCCGGGCGGCGCAGGCGCCCGGGTCGCTGAACGTGCGGACCGCGCGGACGAGAGAGGAATGCGGGACGGGTTCGTGGACGCCGTCGCTGGTCAGCAGCAACCGACGCCGCGGACCGGTGGTGGTGACGTGGCCGATGTCGGCGGGGGTGGCGGTGGCCACGGAACTCGTGACGACGTTGTCCCGCCGGGCCGCCAACTCCTCGAGTTCTTGGGGCCGATCCCGGTAGGACTCCGCGAGGCTTTCGCGCAGCTCCTGACCTTCGGTGTGGTCGACGGTGAGCTGGGTGAGAACGTCGGTGTCGGGGTCGTATTCGTAGGCGCGGCAGTCTCCGACCCACGCGATGTCCCAGCCATCGCCGCGTTCGGGCGGGAGTGAGGTGGCGACGACCATGACGGTGTCGCCGTCGTGGAAGGTGGCGGTGGCGGCGAGCAGGCCGGCGACAGCGCCGCGGTCGGCGGCGGCGTAGGCGGCGGTGGCCGCGGCACTGCCCGCGGCGTAAGCGGCCAGCGGGTGATCGCCGATGCCGTCGGCCAGGGCCCAGCCGTGGCGGGTGCCGGTGATGGAGACATGGGTGCCGGTGGCGTCGGCCTGGTGGGTGCGGCCGCCGATGCGCAGGGCCGTGCCGGGTAGGTAGGTGGCGTGTTCGGCGGCGTAGCGGCGGTGGTGGCGGGCCAGAGCGCGGGCGTCGCTGTGGGATTCGGCAATCTCGGCCCAGCCACAGCGGCAGGTGGCGTGTGTCCAGGCCGGTCCGGGTGGGAGCGGGGCGTGGGGCCAGACGGGGTGGTTCGCGGAGGCGTAGGTACTGGTGCGGTGGATGTGGTCGAAGACCGGCGGAAGGTGCGGGTGCATCGGAGCGACTCCGTTCACGCATAGGACCGGGACGGGCGCCGCGGCGCAGTGCGCGGGCCCGCCCCAGCGAAGATTCGGGTGCGGTGGTGATCAGGGGCGGCTAGATCGCGGCCCCGGTCAGCTCGCCTTCGCCCTCGCCCTCGGCTTCGTCGTCGGGCCGGAACGGCTGGTCCCGGCGTTTGGTGGCGTCGTCACCGGCGACGTCGGCCGCTGTGTCGGCCTCCTCGTCCGTGCCCGCGGTTCCGTTCTCATCGACCCTGGTGACGTCGTCGAGGTCCTGGAGGTGAGCCTGGACGGGCCCGCCGTCACCGTCGATGCTGTCGTCGGTCGCCTCGCTGGAGGAGTCCTGGCCCGGCTGGTGGCTCTGCACTTCGCCGGCCTCGCCGCCGCCGTCGGGCTGTTCGTCGGCGGTGGCCGCGGTGTCGGATCCACCGAGCTGGGCGGCGATGACGTCCTGCTCGGATTCCGGGTCGATAACCTTCCGCTCGACATCGGAGGCCGGGTAGCCCCAGCTGACGATCGCGGCCATGTACGCCTGCGACGAGCCCCATGGGCTGCGCCAGGTGTTGCGGGACAGGTCGTCCTCGATCGCGCACAGGGTGAGGACCAGGTCGTAGAGGGTGGCCTTCCCCGCCGTGGGGGCTTTGGCGATCTTGGCGGTCAGGTCGGCGAGCGTGGCACCGACTGGCATGCCGAACACTTCCATCCCCAGCGGGTGGTTGCGTTCAAACGCGCGCCGCAGCGCGTAGCCGCCGTGGGCCTTCTGCAGGGCGAGGAACAGCTGCGCGCCCTGCGGCGCGGTCTTGCGCTGCACCAGCCCAGCCAGCCATTCCCGGCGCGGGGTCTGCGAGGCGTCCCAGTCCTTGTTGTTCTGAATCACCCACCTGCGGATGATTCGCGCCTTCTGGCGCTCGAGTTCCGCGGCTGCCTGGGCGGCGCGGGCGGCCGCGACCTCGTCGGTCTCGCCGGCTGCGTCCGCGTCGCCGAGGGAATCGGGGTCGACGGCGTCGCCGGACACCCCGGCGCTGGTCGTGTCGGTGGTCACGGGGGAGAAGTCCGCGCGGCCGGCCGGGGCGTAGGCGAGGGCGTGACCGTGGGCCCGGAAGTCGGTGCACCCGTAGACGGCTACCGGGATCTGCGTGCCCTGCTCGTCGTAGTGGTCGGTTTCGATCCAGGCGCCGTGCCCCGAGCAGGACGCGTGGTCCTCGGCGGTCAGCTCGGTGTGGGGCTCGTGCTCGGGGGTGGGCCGCAGCCGGTCCAGCGAGCGCGCGTCCCCGTCGTGCTGGGGCAGGCTGTCGTCGAAGATCGTGGCTCCCGCGGAGGTCAGCTCCTCGGTGAAATCCTCGATCAGTGCGGCGAGCTGCTGCTTCTCGGCGTGTTCGGCGCGCTTGCGCTCGGCGACGACGTTGAAGTTGTTCGGATTGTCGCGCGCGATGATGAGGAGTTCCTTCGCGGTGTCGCGGTCACCGGCCTCGTCGAATTCAGCCACCACGGCCGCCTGCAGCACGTCGAGGTCGTAGCGTTCGGCGGCCTTGAGCGCCAGCTCGCTGCGGCCGGCCTGCAAGACGTTCTCGACGTAGGCTTTGCCCTTCTTGCCCAGCGCGAGCTTGCGGGCGATCCCGGTCGGGGTGAGGTTGAACGCGGTGAGCTGCTCCATGCCGCGAGCCTTATCGCCCAGGGTGAGTCCGATGCGGACATCGTTTTCGATGAACTGGTTGACGATCCGCTCGATAGTGGCCTTGCGTTCGTCGGCCGCCGGCGGGGTCTTCATCCAGACCGGCACCGTGCAGCCGGCTTCGCGGGCGTTGAGGACGCGGCGCTGGCCTTCGGTGACCACGATGGCGCCGGTGTCGTAGTCGCGGTAGCCGTTGGCCGCGGTTATGACGCCGTGGGTCTTGAAGTTCGCCGTCGTTTCCTCGTCGGCCTCGGCGTTGTCGGTACGCACGTTCTCCGCGAGCAGCACCGTGTGCGGGTCGACGTGCTGGACGGTGTCGACCTCGGCATCCCATCGGGCGTGCAGGGCCGCGCGCTCCCCGTCGGACAGCTCGTCCAGCCCGGTGCCTTTCACGTCGCTGGCCGGCGACGGGTCGTCGGCGGCACTGTCCAGATCGGACGACGCGAGGTGGGTGTCCGGTGTGGCGGTGGAGGTGGTCTTGTCGGTGTCGCGCTGGGTCGGCAGATCCATCGTGCTGGTCACGAAGGGCTCCTTCACACGGGCCGGCCGGTCACCGAATGAGCTCCGATGACTGGCCACGAACCCCGCAGGCCGCCAATCTCCGTGTAGTGGTGGAGAACGAGCGGAGTGCGGGTGTCCCGGTCGGGACGCACTCGCCTCAGCGGGGCCGCCCGCGTCGGCGGCATGCCCGCCTCCGACAGCACTGTCGCGGCCGTGAAGGTGAAGCAGGCGGGCGCCGCCGACGCCAGGCTCCGCTAGAGTGCGCTGGCCCGACCGGAACACCCACGCCCGCTTTCCGAGCGCAGCGATACTTTCTATTCCCAGCGTCATCTTCGCTCTCTGAGTGAAGTCGTCCTACGTCACGCCGCCCTTCGACGTCGGCGGAAACCGCGCACGCCTTGAATCCCGCTCTCATCGATCGTGGCGAGTACGGGTGCGGCCTGCTCGAGCAGGGCCGTGGCGTCGAGATTGCCGAGTGATGCGGTCGGCGTAGGCGCGGGCGTCGGTGAACCGGCGGAGCCAGCGGGAAGCGAGGGCGCCGAGGCAGGTGACGCAGTCGTCGTAGCAGCGGTAGAGGCTTGGGCCGGGACACCGCGATCGAGATCCCGTGCCCGGTGTTCGCGCAGCCGCGGGTGCGCACGCGATCGGCGGGATAGTGCTGGTGCTCACGATGGAAATCCTCTCGTGAAGTGGAATGGAGAGTGAAGGCGGGGACCGGTCAGAGCTCAGATCGTGGCGAGGACTTTGCGCAGGACGGCGGTGGTGGCGCGGTCGTGCTTGGCCAGCTCGCCGCACATCACCCGCGTCATGTTCCGTTCGGCGCGAGTGGCGCCGCGGATGACGGCTTCGTGGTGCAGGTGGGTGTTGACCGCCTGCACGACGCCCCAGCCGGTGTTCTTCCACGGGCTGACGCGGCTGTCGCTGGTCCACAGCCGCGTCAGCGCGGAGCGCTTGGTGGCGGCGTTGGTGCGTGCGCGGCCCGGCTCGGCGGGGATCGGGGTGTGGGCGTCGAGGAACGCTTTCCAGGCCCGGTCGGTGACGGTGGTCTGGCACAGCTTCTTGACCTCGGCGGCGAAGTCGTCGGCGACCGTGTGCACGATCTGCAGCGCCTCACGAGCCGAAAGCAGCTGCAGGGCGCTGTTGCGCTTGTGGACGACGGCGTGTTCCTGGCCGTCTTCGCGCAGTCCGGCGGCCATGGTGTTGTCGCAGACGATGTTGGTGACGACTCGCTTGTAGCGGGTTTTCAGGCTGGCGTCGTGGCTGGAGCAGGCGAGCAGGTTGGGCCGGAATTCCACGCCTTCGGGGGTGCGGATGTTGTCGGGGATCTCGACGCTGACCCAGGCTTGCTTGCGGTTGCGCAGCAGCCCGGCGGAGCCGATGGTGAGGCCGTCGTCGAGCAGTGCGGCGACGTTGTCCAGCAGCCAGGTGCCGTACTGGTGGATGCCGTACTCGTCGGTGTGGATGGCGAGGAGATCGCCGGTGTCGGAGGTGGTGACGCCGAGGTGGTGCTCGGCCAGGCGAAGCCCGAATCGGTCTTCGACGAAGACCTGGGCGGGTTCGGCGGTCCAGCCGAACAGGCGTCGTTTGACGTCGTCGACGGGGATGGGGCCGGGGTAGTGGTTGGGTTCGGTGGTCTGGTCTTCGGCGCGGTAGTGCCAGGCGTGGCCGCGTTTGTCGGTGAATCCGATGAGGACGTGGGTGTTGAGCCACTTGCTGGTTTCCTTGGACACGACGATCGCCCTTCCGGTGTGGCGCTGGGCGAGCCTGGTGCCCTGGGGGCACGGGCTCGCGGGTGGACGGCCACGGATCACCAGGCTGAGCGCCGGCGGCGCACGAGCACGTGTTGCGGGACGAAGCCGTGGTGGGCTGGTGGCTGTGCGCCGCCGGCGCGGGCCTGGTTCTCTGGGCCCGGTCCCGTCGCGACGGCCGAGCGCCTGGTTCGGCGTGATAGGAGCGCAACGTTTTCTGTCAATGCCGTTGCGTCAGCTTGATGCGCGGAGGGAAAGCTCGCGCTGACGACCTCAAGCCGGTGGTCGTTCTGCGACGACACCGTCGGCGCAGGCGGGTAACCGATGGCAGGTGGGAGACGACGGCCCTGGGGGACCGGCGCCAGTTCTTCGGCGACGCTCGCGATCGTGAACGGGATCTGGGCACAGCGGCCGCGTGTGCAGATTGCTGCGGCAAAAGGACGCTCTCTCTGCTCCTTCTGCTTGTTGGATAAGGAAATTTCGCTGAGCTGCACGCGTGAGCACTCGCGGATCTTGATCACTCTAATGGAGGCTGGCTTGCTCCTGGGTGAAGTCGCTATACAGGAAGCGGGGAAGGTTCGAGTCGATGCGGCGCGACGGGGGGCGTGACAGGCTTTGTCGCATCCGTTAGTGGCAATCTATGACGGCCTCCGCTTGGTGTGCGTGTCGCGATTCTGAGCGTAGATCCGAGTGGATCTTCTCTCCTCTTCTGCGAAGAGTTATTGCTGGCTCATTTGGCTGCATAGATCTATGTGGGGAGACAATGAGAAAAACGGTATTGGTAGCCGTCGTGTCACTTTTCAGCATGGTTGTCAGTGGAGTGCTTGTCCCTGTTGGCGCCTCTGCGGACCCGCTGGGGCGGTACTTCTACGGTAACACTGTGACGGGCGGCGGATCCGTGACCTCCGACGTCACGGCCCGGCAGCTGGCGGCCGTTCCGTGTGCGAGCGCGCCGGACGCCGAGTGGCAACTGTCGCGATTCACGAGTTGCTGGCACGCAGGTCTCACTTACACTGCCTATGACGCGAAAACGCATGCGCCCGTCGGTGGTGCGCGCTTCACAGTCGCTCAGTACACCGAGCTTGCTTCGAACAAGACGGACTGGACCGAGCGCGCGGAGTTGACGTTTGTGGACAAGTCCGCCTGGGGGGTGGCGGTCGGGAAATTCATGTGGGCCAACTGGTCGGCTTCGTGCGACTCCGCGTGCTCGACGACCACCTCTGCTCCGTTCCCCGCGAACACTCCGATCACGCCGGGCAGTACTCGCTCGGGATCGATCGCCTTCACGAATCCGCAGGCCAAGGGCTCTGCGGACTCCTTCCGGACGTCCTACACGCTGCAGCTCGTCCTGACCGGCTCGCTCGGTGACGCGCCCGTCCAGTACAGCGCGCCGCCACTGCGGTGTGACAACCAGGTCGGCAATACGGCCGGCTGTGTGGTCAGCGTGTTCACGCCCACGTTCAACGTTGACCGCATCGAGTTCCCAGCTGCCGCCGTGGGGGTGCAGTGGGCTCAGGACAATCTGCCGAGTCATCCCGGCAAACGTGGCGCCGGCGAGCCACTGCACCGGCAGGCGAACCTCACCATCCAGCGCGCCAACCGGACCCGCATCTGTGGGCAGAACTGGGCACCGGACAGTACTGTTCCCAACGACAGCTGCGATGAGTTCCCCTTTGCGGCCACCCGGGAAGGTGGCAGCATGGACGGAATCGACTGTGCGGAGATCATCCCGCACGCGAACGGCACGGTGACGGTGTTCAAACCGGCCGGCAGCAGCACCTGCGCTCGAGCGCACGTCCCGCTTCCGCAGAACACCGATGTCGGCGGCGACCTCGGCCAGTTCGTCCAGGACCAGCGTGTCGTCGACGGTGACGCCTACTGGGTCACCACCCGATAGCAGTCGTTTGTTGCTGGGTCGCCTGCGCTGCACGCGGGCGACTCAGCAACACGGCAGCGTCGCGTTCGCGGTTCCGATAGGCTTGCGTCGTGGCTGACGTTGATGACGATTTCGCTTGGGCTCTCGATCCGGCGGTGGTGATGTTCTGCGTCACCTGTGTGCGAGGGATGACTGATGTCCAGTTGCTACACGCGGTCGGCGCAGATTCTTCGGGCGCTGTTCACGGCGATGCTGCGACTGTTGATTCGCTCGGCATCGATCGCGATGCACTAGGCGTGCGTGTTGCTGCCATGCATGGTTGGGCAATTCTCATCGAATTTCGCTCGCTCAAGGGGGCTGACGCGCAATGGGTGACGTCCTTGTCGCGTGGTAACGGCGAGGCGGTTGCGATCTTTCAGACTGGCTCCGGAATGGGCGGGTTCAGCTTCAGCCTCGACGGAGAGCTGGTCACAGCGTTCGAACCTGCGATACCTGGGATCCGAACCGGCTCCGCGCCAGACCGACTGGTGGACGACATGCGTGCCGTTTCGCTCCTGCCGGAAGGCTCGGACGCCGGCGTCGATCCGGCGATCGCGACCTTGCACCTCGTGCATCGCCTGACCGGAATACGGCTTACCGAAGAACTCGTGCGTGCCGCGAGCTGGCCATCGGGGTTTCTGCCGCGCCGCCGCAGGCGTCAGCCAGCCTGATTCGAGACGCTCATCGGTCTTCCATCAGTGACAGACCGAGTGAGGAAGAGCCCGCTCTGGCCTGCTGAAACATCGCTGCACGCAACGATGTTCGGGCCGCCGCGGCCGGGCCGGTGTCGGGCGCGGGACTACCGACGGGTTGCGCCGACTCGGCCGGCGAGCAGGTCGAGTTCGTACTTGACGACCTCGGGGCTGGCGTGCTGTTGGAACAGCACGCCGATGGCAGCGGCGCCTGGCGCGCCGTGAGCGTGGGCGAGCGCGCAGGTGGTCAGGGGCCGGTCGCCGCGGCGCACGGCACTGGCTGTGATCAGGGTGGCCAGCCGCGCTCGCGTGCCGTGGTCGGTGGTGCCGCGGTAGAGGGCCATCCACAGCTGCTCGACCCGCTGCGGGTCGTGCTCGGCCGGTGGCAGGAGCATCGGGCCGTAGACGGTGTTGTCGGCCAGCGCGGTCATAGCGGCGAATGCCGCGACGTCGTCGATGAATTCCCCGCGACTGGCCTGGGTGATGGCGTGGGTGACGATCCGGTTCGCCTCGTCGCCGCGCCGTACGATCAGCGGCACGACTCGGCGGGTGAACCGGCCGATGCTGGCCGGCAGGGTCTCGCCGGACTGGGCGAAGAGCAGACCCCAGGTCGGGGTCGGGGCGTCCCCGCGGAGGCGGAGCGGCTTGGCGAAGTCGAGGTCGGCACGTGGCGGGATGACGGTGCCGAGGTGCGTGGGGTGGCGGTAGTCGCGCCACGCAGCTCCGGGTCGGGTGTGAGGAGCCCAGTAGCGGCCGAGGATGGTGTGCCCGGCGGGGCGCAGCTCGGCCTCGAGCGCGGCGATCGCGGCTCGGAGCGGAAGCCATTGCTGGGCGTGCTCCTCGGCGATCACGACGACGACCAGGTCGGTGTCGCGCTCGGCCGGTAGGGCGGCCTGCACGTGCTCGGCGATCTCGCGGGTGCTCAGGCCGCGTACGCGGGTTACGGGGAACGCTGCGCCGGCCGGTGCGTCGAGGGGGCCGCGGCTGGTGGTGCGGGTTTGGGGCGGCAGCGCGATGACGTGGAGGGTGTCGGCGCAGGTGTCGGGCAGGGATCCGATCAGTTCACCTGGGGTCAGGTATGTGGTCACGGTCGGCGCTCCTGGGGATCGGCATCGCCGGCCGTGTGGGGCCGGGGGAGGCGGTGGCGGCCCACGCAGGTGTGAGCCGCCACCGCCCGAGCGCGCGTCCCGGCGGCGGCTGTGGCACTTCCCGGCGTCAGCAGGTCTGCATCAGGTCCGGGTCGCCGCCGGAGCGTGCGCTAGCGTCGGCCGGCCTCATCTGCAGGGACGGTCGTCTCCGGTTCCGTGTCGGGGTCGTCGCGTTCCTCGATGGCGGCGATGACGTCGTCGATGGAGGTGACCAGGCGTGCGGTGCCGTCCTGGATCAGCTGGTGACACCCTGCTGATGCCGCCGAGGAGATGGGACCCGGCACGGCAAGGACGTGCCGGCCGAGCTTGGCGGCCAGGCACGCGGTGTTGCGGGCGCCGCTGCGCCGCGCGGCCTCGACCACCAGGGTGGCTGCGGTGAGATGCCGCTTCTCTGGGGGTAGCCGGGCGGCTGTCGCGGTCGAGCGGGGTTTTCGCAGCTCGATGGCCTGGGGCGGACAGTAGCGCAGTGCAACAGGTGTCGC